>JAYUGD010000725.1:0-4281 GCA_043767785.1 Zavarzinella sp.
CGAACCGCCGTCAGGCGGTCCTGTTGGAGTTCCGCCTTCAGGCGGTCCGGGCCTGTCGCCCGCGGGAGAGAAGAGGACCGGAGTCTTCGACGGTCCGACCCCCTTGGCGAGCGGCCGTCACTCACGACGGCGAACCCTCGAAGACTCGGTTCGCCGGCCGCCTCTGGGTGCCAAGTCCAAGACCGCTTAAAAGCGGAACTCCAACAGGACCGCCTGACGGCGGTTGGGAAGGGATGTGGATAACGATGAGCGCAAAGCCGTGAGCATGGCACCCCAATCAATCGCGGACAAATGTTTGAGCGGCTTTTACGGCTTCGGCGCCGGCGGCGGCGTCAGCGCGCGGTTGGGGTCTTCCGGCGGCAACACTTTCGGGACGGCTTGGCCGGCGAATTCGTACGGCTCGGGGATGGTCAGTTTCACGAAGGGGGCCAGGGCCGTCCGCAAGGGGAGCGTCACGCTGACCACGCTTTGGGCGGTGAACTCGACGGTCGGGTCGGCGAGGCTGGCCCGGTCGGGGACAGGCGTGCGGCTCAACAGCGGCAACTCGGCGGGCTTGGCCGGGTCGCGGGTTTCTTGCTTGTGCAGGGCGCCGACTTCGGGCTTGGCGACTTCCGGCAACTGCGGGACGGCCGGGGCAAAGTCCGGGGCGATTTTCTCCGGCAGGGACATCGGCGTGATCGCGCGGCGGGCTGGCAGGGCCAGCGTCGCCGGGTTGTTGGCGGCGTCCGGGACGGCGATGTACCCGCCTTCCAGGTACGCCGGCATCACCCGCGCCTTCGGCTCGACCTTCACGCGGTCTGGCGCGACGGCCGGGGCCTTGGGCGTGAGCAGGCCGCGCAATAACTTCCCGCCCGCGTCGTCCGGGAAGGCGAAGGCCTTGCCGGCGTCCGCGGGTTCGACGGGCGACTTGGGGTCTTGCTTGGCGACTTGGGTATTCGGGGCATCCACCCCCGTCGCGACGGTCTTGGGCGCCGGCGCCGTGGGGACGGCCTTGGCGTCTGGAACGTCGGCCGTGCGCGTCTCGACGGCCGGGGCGGCGGCCATCGGCGGGTTGGCCTTGTCGCCGCAGCCGGCGAGGAGGAGGGCAGGAAGGAGCAAGGTTGTGTGTTTCATTGGCTTCATTGGTGGTGTCGTGGGCGCTTTCGGTCCCCGCGCTCCGCTCCGAAGCGTCGCGTCGCGGCTAAACAGTCGCCGCTCGATCATCGGTCATTGGGGCTTGGTCATTCCGCAGGTCACTTCGCCGCCTCGATAATCAGCTTCACCGGCGTGCCTTCTTTCGGCATCGTGGCGGGGTCCACTTCCAGCTTCACGTACTCGCTGTCCTTCATCGTCAGCGACGTTTGGCACACCGTCTCGTCCGTCACCGGGTAGACGGCGATCAGGGTGCCGGACAGGTCGGCGCCGTAGGTCTCGTCGGCCTTGGTCGGGTCCGGCTTGCTCATCACGGACCCGGTGAAGCGGAACTTCACGTCCTTCGGGAACGGCTGCTTCGTCTTCGGGTCGAGCAGGAAGCGGTGGATGCCCAGCTTCTTCGTGCCGCCGCCGTCCGGGACTTCGAGGAACACCTTCACCTCGGGGCCGACGGCCTCGGCCTTCTCCCCGCGGGCCGGCTTGCCGGGCTTGAGGCCGACGGCCTCCAGCGCCTTGTGCACGTCGCTCGGCTTCACGTCGATGGTCAGGACCGTCTCGTGGGCCTTCTTCCCCTTCGGGTCCGGCCAGCAGGCGATGACCTCGATCGGGTAAATCTGGTCGTACTTGACCAACTTCCGCGGCGCCACCTTGGCGTCGATGCTGACCGACTTCTTGGCCGCGTCCACCGTGATGCCGGGGGTGTCGGCCGCCAAAGCCGGGGCGGCGAGGGCGAGGAGGGTGAGGAGCGTGTGTCGTTTCATGGTGAACAGTCCTTGTGGTGAGTCCGATAGTCGCAAATGGTCGGCAGTCTGACTATCGCGATCAGTCTTTTGGATTAACTCTAGCCGACTTAAATCCGGCATTTTGCCTTGGCTGCTTTGATTTCTCTTTGGTATTTCCAGACCTCATGGTCGAGCAGACGTGGCGTTAAGTGTTCATGGCGCGGCTTGAGTTGCTCGCATGCAAGTGAAAGCAGTGGGCTTGCTTCCACCACTTTCACTCGACGAGACAATGCTGATTCTAGAAATAGAAGTACCATCCTGTCCGGCTTGATCAAATTATCAAAACCAGCCAGCATCAGAAAATACTTGAGCGAAATGCCACTGCCCTGTCCTTGAATGTTTTTAATGTCTTCGTCAAATCTCGGGTTGTCAGCAATGCGATGAACATCTTGAAAATATTCGACTTCATGCGATTGGAGACAACGGGCGAATTGGATTACGGCATCGGCTTTGAGAATTCCGTTAGTGACTGACGTTCGTTGGCGGTTACGATACACTCTGACGGCCATTTCATTAGGATCGGACTGCCCACTGCGGTTGCAAAAAGCGCTAATGCTTTCTTGCTTTGAGGTTGGAGGACATTTGCTGTCAACTCGCACTCGCCTCTGGTCTGTGAAATTACAGTAGCGAGCAACCACATTTTGCACGCCGGCATATTTCACACTGATTGAATACACGGCATCGATTACGCACAGTGGAAGACTCTGATAGAAGTACTCTTCGCCGAGTTTGGCTGTCTTTAACGGCAATACTTGCTGGGCAAAGTTTGCAACAATCTCAGCGTCTGTCATTACGCTCATGGCTTCCTCACTTCTGACGCCTGTATTGTGGCTCACCATTACTTCCCGCTCAGGCACATCGCCGCCGTCGGCTGCCTCGCGAAGTCGCCTTCCAGGTTGCACGTGCCCAGGTAAATTTTGCCGTTGTGAACGGTGACGCCGCCGTAGTTCATGCCGGGGAGTTTGATCGGGTCTTTGCCCAGGTCGAGGGTCCATTGGGCGGCGCCGGTTTTGGTGTCCACGGCGTGGATGACGCCTTTTAGGTCGGCGACGTAGGCGGTCGTGCCGACGACGGCGACGGGGGCGAAGACGGGGGCCTTGCAGTCGTAGATGGAGACGCGGGCGCCGTCGGCGAGGGCGAAGGTGCGGAGCTTGCCGTCGGTCGCGGTGAAGACGGCCGCGTCCTTCGTCAGGGCGGCGCAGCACAGCACGCCGCCGGGGATGTTCTTCTTCCACTTCTCCTTGCCGGTCTTCAGGTCGAGGGCGATCACCTCGCCCTTGGCGCCGTCGGTCAGCTTCGGGTCGTAGGAAATGCTGGACGTGGTGACGATCACCGTGTCCCCCTGCACGGACGGCCCGCCCCACGAATTGTACGTCAACGGGGCCTTCCACACTTCCTTGCCGGTGGCGGCTTCGAGGCAGAACAGGGCCCGCTCGCCGAGCTTTTCCTTGTCGAGAAAGGCGCTGGCCGCCAGCACGTAGTTGCCCGTCACCAGGATCGGGGCGTCCACGTGCCACTTGGTCTTGCCGACGGCCCACACGGGCTTCGGCGCCGGCTTCAGGAGTTGGTCTTCCGTGGGCGGGATGGCGAAGTCGGGGTCCTTTTTCTTCTCTTCTTCGTACTTCGCCTGCAACTGCTTCCACTTCTCGGCCTGCAGCGCGGGGACGGCCTTCACGTCCATTTCCTTGCCGTCGAGGACGACGGTGTCCAACTCGACGCACATGACGCCCGCGGAGCCGCCGCCGACGTAGACCTTGCCGGCCGCGATAGCCGGGGAGCCTTCCATGTGGACGAGTTCGCCGGGGACGTTGAGCGCCCAGAGCAGGCGGCCGCCGTCGGCCGGGAGGCAGTACAGCACCGCCCCGTCCGTCTGGTGCATGCCTTCGCCGAAGAGGACGCGGTCGCCGATCACGGCCGGCGAACTGACGGTCGGCAGCCGCAGGAACGGCGTGGTCTTGTTCCACACCGGCTTGACGGCCTTCGCGTCCTTCGGCGTCATGGCCAGCGACATCACGTTCGGCCGGTTGAACGCCCCGATGGCCGAGAAGAGGATGGAATCCCCGGCCGGCACCGGCGAGGCGACGAAGTGCTCGTCGGACTTCATCACCCACTCGACTTGCGGGGCGGCCGTCGGCCCGGCCTTGCCGTCGGTGTTGCCGGTGCGCTGGGCGTTGCCGCGGAACGTGGCCCACGGCGCCTCTTCGGCGGCGGCCGCGAGGGGGAGGAGCAGGAGGAGTGGGAGGAGTCGGAGCATGTCGGTCCTGAAGTTTGCCCAGGCGATGCATCGCTTTTTGCAGACGCTGCCCGTCGCGGTCGCGCGGGTCGTTGGTGATGTTCGCGGGGTGGTCGATGTCGTTCATGTTGCTCA
>JAYUGD010000726.1:0-1409 GCA_043767785.1 Zavarzinella sp.
CTTCAAAATCCCGTCCAGCTTGCCGCGGACGTAGTCGCCGTCGATCAAGACGGTCTTGTCTTGCCGGTCGGGGCCGTCGAAACTCAATTCTTCGACGACGCGCTCCAAGATGGTGTGCAGGCGGCGGGCGCCGATGTTTTGGGTGGTGCGGTTGACCTCGAAGGCGATGTCGGCCAGGGCGTCGATGCCGCCGGGGGTGAATTCGACGGTCAGGCCCTCCGTGGCGAGGAGTTCGGCGTACTGCTTCGTCAGGGCGTGCTTCGGCTCGGTGAGAATGCGCAGGAAGTCTTCCCGCGTCAGGTCGGTCAACTCGACGCGGATGGGGAAGCGGCCTTGCAGTTCCGGCATCAGGTCGCTCGGCTTGGAGGTGTGGAACGCCCCGGCCGCGATGAACAGGATGTGGTCCGTCCGCACGGCCCCGTACTTGGTGTTCACGGTCGTCCCTTCGACGACGGGCAGCAAGTCACGCTGCACGCCGGAGCGGGAGATGTCCGGGCCGCTGGCCGATTGCGGGCCGCAGACCTTGTCGAGTTCGTCGATGAAGATGATGCCGTGATTTTCGACCAAATCCACCGCCTGCTCGGTGACGGCCGCCCGGTCGATGAGGGCCTCCGTCTCCTGCTCCAGCAAGACTTTGCGGGCCTCGGCCACGGTGAGTTGGCGGGGGGCGGCGTTCTTGGGCATGAACTTCTCGAACATGTTTTGCAGGTCCACGTCCATGTTCTCCATGCCCATGCTGGAGAACACCTGCACCGGGACGTGCTTCTGCTCGACGGTCAGTTCCACCGGCTTGTCTTCCAGTTCCCCGGCGGCCAACATGCCGCGGAACTTGTCCCGCGTCCGCTGTTTGCGCTCCGTGTCCTCGGGGTCTTCGGGGGGCATGTACCCCGTGCTCGGCAGCAGCAAGTCGAGCAACCGTTCCGTCACGCGGTCGCGGGCCTTCTCTTCGACTTCCTTGCGCTGCCGGATTTTGACGATGCCGACGGCGGCTTCGGTCAAGTCGCGGATCATGCTCTCCACGTCGCGGCCGACGTAGCCGACTTCGGTGTACTTGGTCGCCTCCACTTTGATGAACGGGGCGCCGACGATGCGGGCGAGTCGGCGGGCGATCTCGGTCTTGCCCACGCCGGTCGGCCCGATCATGATGATGTTCTTCGGCGTCACGTCCTTGCGCAGCTCGGCCGGGAGCTGTTGCCGACGCCAACGGTTGCGGATGGCGACGGCGACGGCCCGCTTGGCCGCGTCCTGCCCCACGATGTACTTGTCCAGTTCGGCGACGGTCTCGCGAGGGGTCATTTCCATGGGGCGTATCCGTGGGAGGGGCCGGAAGGTGAGTTTAGGGAATTGCTTTGCAGCCGAAAGGCAACCTCACCCCCCGGCCCCCTCTCCGCGGCGGAGAGGGGGAGCAA
>JAYUGD010000727.1:0-1409 GCA_043767785.1 Zavarzinella sp.
CGCATGTCGCCCCACCCGCGTCGGTTCCGGCCAAGAGGGGCACCCCGGCCTTATGCATGGCCCGGACGGTCGTCCGCGCGAACTTCGTCTCGTTTTCCCGGGACTTCCGGTATTTGTCGTTCTCCTGCATCCGTTCCCAGAGCTGAACGTAGCCGAAATGCCAGTATTTGAGCCTCGTGTCCGGAGCCATCTTCGCGGGCAGCGGTCGCAGGACCAAGATGGTCGGCACCTGCCAGGTGCGGTTCTTCTTGAACGCCGCGAATAGGGCGGCCTGCTTGTCCTCATCGGGCGTCTCCATCGCCTTTTCTCTGACCGGGTAAGTCGCCGGGATGTCGTATCCGTATTTGTCGTACCCGTATTCGCCGGTGAACGCGGCTGCCAACTCCTTCCGCAGCGCGGCCTCGCCGCGCGAGGAAGACAGGGCGACGCCGGTGAGGTGTTCGATGCTCCGCTGGCCGAGTACAGACGCGTCGAGTGCCGAAACCCGTTCCGGGCAGTGCCCCGCGACCGGCAACCCCTGGGCCTTCGCTTCCTCGAGGACGGCCTTGTAAACCTCGGGGCTGAGGCCGGAATACACCTTGATGAGGTCGACCCCCGCCTTCTTCCGCTTCCGGACGAGTTCACGGGCCTGATCCGGCGTGTCCGCCGAGACGCGGTCGGGGGGTTGCCCGTTGAGCTTGGCGTCGAGGTACTTGCCGGATGCCACGATCCGCGGGCCGACCCGCTTGCCGGCCGCGATCTCGTCCCGCCATGCCAGCAGGAACGGCTCGCTGTTCATATCGCGGACCCCGGTCACGCCGTTCGCCAGGGCGAGATCGAGCGGGCCGGTCCACGGAGCCAAGTGGTGGACGTGCATGTCCCACAGACCGGGGATGAGGTACTTCCCGGCGGCTGGCACCACGGTCGCCCCTTCCGGCGGCTTGAACCCCTCGGCCGCGACCACGGCGGTGATCTTCGAGCCGGTGACGACCACCGTACGATCCGGCACCGCCTTACCCGTCTCCACGTCGATCACGGTGACGCCCGTGAAGACCACCGTTGTGGCGGGGTCCAACCGGGCTTCGCCGCCCTCTTTCTTGTCCCAACTGCCGTGGGCCGAGAGCACCGACGCACCGTCCGGGGAAAACCGGGGGAACCAGGCCAGCCGGACGACTTTGGCGTCGTCGGCCGCCGGAACAACCGGACCGGACGCGACCGCGAGCAACGCGGCCGACAGAACCATCAGACGGATCGGCTTCATCAGAAGTTCTCCAAATCACTTGGAAGCTGGACTCGGGCAACGTACCGGACGTTCCGTCACTTCCCCAACGACAATAGAATTTGGGCGGCGCGCACGCCGTCGCGGTGCGGCCGCTTGTTCGCCTTCTTGCCGGGCGGCGTGCCGCCTTGCTCCTCCGGCAGATACGCGT
>JAYUGD010000728.1:0-1409 GCA_043767785.1 Zavarzinella sp.
TTTTGACCCGGAATCGGAATTGAAGGCCGTCACCGTGGGAGAGGGTTAGAATATCGCGGTCTTGGCGGTGGCCGCGCGACGGGAGTCTATTGGGATGCCGGACGAGTTCCCCGAGCCGACGGTCCGAATGCCGCCGGGCAACGCCGCGCCGGCGGCCGGCGGCGGCGACACGCCGGCCGCCGGCGCGGAGGAATTCCCCGAGCTACTGGGCGGGTACCGCCTCGCCCGCAAACTCGGCCAAGGGGGCATGGGGGCCGTCTTCCTGGCCCAAGACTTGAAGCTGCACCGGCCGGTGGCCTTGAAGGTCATCCGGCCGGACGTGGCCAAGAACCCGGCGAACGGGCCGCGCTTCCTGCGCGAGGCCCGGGCCATGGCCGCGCTGAAGCACGACAACATCGTGACGATTTACGCCGTCGGCGAAGACAAGGGCATGCCCTTTTTGGCGATGGAACTGCTGCGCGGGATGCCGCTGGACGCCTACCTCAAGAGCGGCAAGCCGCTGACGGTCAAGTCGATTGTCCGCCTCGGCCGCGAGATCGCCCGGGGCTTGGCGTGCGCCCACGCCAAGGGGCTGATCCACCGCGACATCAAGCCGGCCAACATCTGGCTGGAGGCTCCCAATGGCCGGGCCAAGATTCTCGACTTCGGCCTCGCCCGCCCCGCCGAGCCGGCGACGGAACTGACGGGCGCCGGGCTGGTGCTCGGCACGCCGCACGACATGTCCCCGGAGCAGGGCCGCGGCGAGCCACTGGACGGCCGGGCCGACCTGTTCAGCCTCGGCATCGTGCTGTACCGGGCGTTAACAGGGAAGGTGCCCTTCGAAGGGGCGACGCTCATGGCGGTGCTGACAGCCATCGGGACGGCCACCCCGCCGGCCGTCCGCGCCCTTCGGCCTGACACGCCCCCGCGCCTGTCCGACCTGATCGACCGCCTGCTCGCCAAGAAGCCGGCGAACCGCCCGCCGACCGGCGACGCGGTGGCCGCCGAACTCGCCCAGATCGACCGGGCCATCCGGAACACCGGGGCCGGGTCGCCGGGCCTCGTGATCGACGACGTGCCCGTCGTCGTCATCGACGAAACGGAAACCGCCCGGCCGCCAAGCCGCCCCGAACCGACGGTCACCGTCGACGACTCGGCGGACACGCCGGCGCTGCCGAAGCGGAAGAAGAAGCGCCGCCGGAACCGGGTCGAACTGCCCGACGAGTACCGGCTCCCGGTCGTCGTGGGCGTCGTCGCCTTCGTGGTGGCCGTCATCTTCGTCATCGGCTGGCGCGTCGGCCGCAACTCCGTCACGCCGCCGAGTCCGCCAACGACCCAATCGGCGCCGGCCGCGAAGACGCCAGGTGACGGGGAGTAAGGCGATTACGCAGCCGAACACGCCAAACGAGCCGCGGGGTTGATCCCCGCGG
>JAYUGD010000729.1:0-11557 GCA_043767785.1 Zavarzinella sp.
CGAAGAAGTGATCGATCGTAGTGTCTCAATTTGGCCACCAAGACAGGATTTTGGGTGCCATGCCCACGGCTTTGCGTGGGCATGGAAACACCCTCAATAAGCTGAGTTTTCAGGCCGGATGTCCCGACATGCTCACGCAAAGCCGTGAGCATGGCACCCCGGCCGGTTTTCAGCC
The DNA here is from genome assembly GCA_043767785.1 of Zavarzinella sp. Classification (GTDB taxonomy): domain Bacteria; phylum Planctomycetota; class Planctomycetia; order Gemmatales; family Gemmataceae; genus Zavarzinella. Next base: position 176 of record JAYUGD010000729.1, read on the forward strand.
CCAAGCGGGCGCCCCGTTGGGGCTGAAAGCCAAAGCCGGGCAACTCCCAATGTCAACGTCTTCGCCCCCGAAGCGCCAGCGAGGACGGCGAGCCAGTAGCGTGAGCGCCTGGAGGACTCGCCCGCGCGCGACCGCAGGAGGGCGAGTCTTGGACGCCAGACCCGCCGGGTGACGACGGCCACCCAGTAGAGCATTTTCAATTTCCATCTGGCGGCGTGGGACAGGTTAAAAACCGACTGCTTTGACGGTCTTTGACATTCGATCACTCGGGTGCGGGTCGTATTTTACCCCCACCCGCCGTCCCGGTTTTTTCCGCGCGGGCGACCGGATGTCTTTTGATGCCGACGTGTGCCGGCGGCTGCCGCTGGCCGACGCCACGTTGCGCCTGCTCGATACGTGGCCCGCCGACCGTCTCCGGGCGCATCTGGAGACCGTCTTGGGGTCGGCGTGGAACGAGTGGTGGCTGACGTCGCCGAAGCGGAAGATGAGTCCGCCGACGAAGACGGAATACTTGGCCGGGGGTCACCGCTCGGTGTACAAGATCGTCCGCGGCCGGCGCCGGACCAAGCCGGAACCCCCCGACCGAGACCCGGCCAAGACCGTCAAAGCAGTCGGTTTTTAACCTGTCCCACGCCCCTCGCCACGCCGTGAAAACGGCATCAACCGCCCCTCGTCGCCATCACTTCAGCCATTCCCCGGAACGCCATTTGCTCTGGGACGGCCATGCGGAACGGACGGGCGGCTTGTCGCCGCTCGGCCCCCCGCCGACGACTCGCGTTGCCGGTCGTCGGGCTGCCTAAATGTCACGGGCGGCCTCGGGCCAACTTTCCCTTAACCGTGCAGAAACACCGGAGCTTACATGGATCATCAAGTTGTCGCCCCCGGCGTGTCCCGGGACGCGGCCGGCGGCGTCGGGTCGCGGATCAGTTGGGGCGCCGTCATGGGCGGCGCCGCCGTCGCCCTCGGCGTCTATTACCTGTTGGGGATCCTGACGGCCGCCGTCGGCTTGTCGGTCCACGACGGCGTCTCGGCCCGCGACCTGTCGGCCGGGACCGTGGTTTGGCTCGTCGTCGTCACTTGCATCGCCATGTTCTGCGGGGCATTCGTCACCAACCTGTTCACCGTCGGGGAAGACGAAGAGGAGGCCGTCCTGCTCGGCATCATCACGTGGGCCACGGTCAGCACGATCTTGTTGCTGTTCGGGGCGATGGGGCTGAAATCGGGGATCAACGCCGTCGTCGGCGTCGTGGACGTGGCCAACCGCCGCGCCCCGGACTGGGAACAGGCCGCCCGCGAGAACGGCTTCTCCCAAGAGCGCATTGACTCGATGAAGGCGGACGGCAACAACGTGGCCGACAAGGCCAACGACCCGGTCGCCCGCCAAGAGGCGAAGTCCGCCGCCCGCCGCCTGGCGTGGATCGCCTTCGCCGGCGTGTGGCTGTCCATGTTCGCCGCCGCCGGCGGGGCGCACGTCGGCAAGGGGGAACACTTCAACCGCTTCCCCATCGTGCGGACGCGGCGGACAGTGCTGACAACCTAAAGACGACCTGGTGACAAGGTGACAAGGTGACCTGGTGAAAATCCAAGACCACCCGGGCGGCTGACGCCACTCGGTACGTCTGCTTTTTGTCACCTTGTCACCAGGTCACCTTGTCACCAGGTCATCTTCAAAAATCAGTCCATCAGCTTCCGCTGGTGATCCGACGTCGAGGACGTGAATTTCAGGGACACGTCGAACGCGATGCGCTCGACGAACTTCTGCCGGAACGTGGAGACTTGCGAGCGCGTCTCCACCTCGATCTCCCGGTCCTTCGGGTACTCGACGGAATACTCCCACTTGAACGCCGGGTCCTTGAGGGGCTTCGACAGGTCGTAGGCGTTCACGGACACGGTGGCCCGGCCTTGCAGCCATTGGCCGCGGCCGCCCGGCTTGAACAGGTCCATCTCCAAGATTTCCACGTCCACGACGTAGTCCGCGGCGAACGACTTGCCGGTGTCGTACGGGTGGGACGTGCGCCAGTTGGTGTGCTCGGCCTTGTAGTCGTCGATCAGTTTCGTCTTGAGGACGAAAACCTTTTCCTCATTCTCCTTGAGGCGGGCGTCCAAGATTTTGATCAGCTCGACGTTCAGGATGCGGTCCACGCCGGACAGGTCCGACGGCAGGCCCGCCTTGCTGGAGACGAGGACGACCACCTTGGCGTCCTCGTGCTTCGCCGGCACCTTGAACGGGAACTCGGCCGGCACGCGCGACTCGCGCCCGCCCCAGAGAATCTCGGGGATCAGGAACGGGTTCATCCCGCACCCGGCGTTGCCGATGGCGGCCAACAGCCCGACCACGACCGCCCGCCGCGAAATCCGTTTCGACATGGAACTATCCCCCCGTCGGCGTCGTGCCGACTCGTCACGTTCAAATCCGGTCTAAAATCACCACCCCCACCCAGCGTACCAGCATCAAGACCACGTACACCCCGAGGACGATCGGCACGGCGAATTCGAGCCGTTCCACCCACAAGTACCGGCCGCGTGCGGCCGTCCAGACGGCCCACGGGATCGAAATCGCCAACACCACGGCCAACAGGGTCCCCACCCAGTTGGCCCGCAGCGAGTTCCCCACGTCCCCGCGGACGAGCATGGCGAAGCTCGTCGTCATGCCGCAGGACGGGCAGGGAATCCCCGTCGACTGCTTGAAGTTACACGGCGGAAGCCCCAAACTCTCGTGGGAGGCCATCCGCATCGGCTCGCCGTCCGCCCCGTAGGGCTTGACCATCGTGGCGACGTAAAGCACCGCCGCGAAGGCCGCCGCCATCAAGAACAGCACGCCGCGAACCCACCACGCCGGGCGCGGGTCGGGACGCAGGGCGGGCAACGGCGGCGGCGAAACCCGGCGGACCGGCGGCTGGTCGTCCATGGCATGTTCCGAGTGGGGCACGGTGTAACGGTCTCTGTTTCACGGGTCAAGATGGATATTCCGCTCTCGCGGCTGTCGCGGGCCATTTCCGACGCCTTGACGGCCCTCCCCGGCAACGGGCGCGGGCCGGGGGTTTTGGCCGTCTCCGGCGGGGCGGACAGTGTGGCCATGCTGCGGGCGGTGGGGGAACTTCCGGCCCCAGTCGCCGTCGCCCATTTTAACCACCAACTGCGGGGCGCGGACAGCGACGCGGACGCCGCCTTCGTCAAAGACCTCGCCGGGGAAAAGCCATTCTACACGGGAACCGCCGACGTGCGGGCCGTCGCCGTCGCCGCCGGCGAAAACCTGGAAGCGACCGCCCGTCGCCTGCGCTACGCCTTCCTGCTGGAAACGGCCCGCGCCGCCGGCGCCAGTTGGGTCGCCACCGCCCACACCGCCGACGACCAGGCCGAGACCGTGCTGCACCGCCTGATCCGCGGCAGCGGCCTGCGCGGCCTGCGCGGCATCGCCCCGGTCCGGCCCCTCGGCGAGGGCGTTTTCCTGATTCGGCCGATGCTTGAAGTCTCGCGCGCCGACGTGCTGGCTTACCTGCAAGAAACCGGCCAACCGTGGCGGGAAGACGCGACCAACCAAGACCATGCGTACACGCGCAACCGCATCCGCCACGAACTGCTGCCCCTGCTGAAGACCTTCAACCCGCAACTCAACGACGCCCTCGGCCGACTGGCCGCCCAAGCCCAAGAGGCTTACGCGGAAGTGGACAGCCGCGTTGCCGAACTGCTGGCAAAAGCCGAACGGCCGCGCGCCGGGGCCGTCGTCATCTTGGACCGGGCCGCGCTGGCGGACATCGCCGACCACGACCTGCGGGAACTCTTCCGCCAAGTCTGGGACCGCGAAAACTGGCCGACCGGGGCCATGACCCGCGACCACTGGCAACGCGCCGCCCAAGTGGCGACGGGAATACTAACCGCAACGGACATGCCGGCCGGGATTCATGTGCGTGCGGGCGCGCGCGTGGTCCGCGTTGGCCCGCAGGGGTGAGGGGTCGTAAATCAAACAACGAAGATTTCGCGCAAAGCTCGCAAAGAGGCAAAGCTCGCAAAGAAGCAAAGCTCGCAAAGGGTCAACGAAAAAAGATGAAGTGGCTTTCCGTGGCAACGGTCATCATTTGTTTCGTCATCTCTTTGCGAGCTTTGCCTCTTTGCGAGCTTTGCGCGAAATCTTTTCTTCATTCTTCAGGATCTCTTCCATGATTCGGCGTGCGTTGCTCAGTGTCTCGGACAAGGCCGGCCTCCTCGACCTCGCCCGCGTGTTGGCCGGGTTCGGCGTGGAGTTGATCTCCACCGGCGGCACCCGCAAGGGCTTGGCCGACGCCGGGCTGGCGGTGAAGGACATTTCCGAAGTCACCGGCTTCCCCGAAATGCTCGACGGCCGGGTGAAGACGCTGCACCCGAAGATTCACGGCGGCCTGTTGGCCCGCCGTGATTTGCCGGAACACATGGCCAAGATCGCCGAGCACGCCATCCAGCCCATCGACTTAGTGGTGTGCAACCTCTACCCGTTCGAGCAGACGGCGGCCAAGCCCGGCGTCCACGACGAGGAAGTGATCGAGAACATCGACATTGGCGGGCCGTCGATGCTGCGCTCGGCGGCCAAGAACTTCGCCGCCGTCGCGGTCCTCACGTCGCCGGACCAGTACGCGGGAGTGATCGCCGAGTTGCAAGCGTCCGGCGGGTCGCTGTCGCTGGACACGCGGCGAAGTTTGGCGCGGGCGGTGTTCGAGCGCACGGCGGCCTACGACGCGGCCATCGCCAACTACTTCGGCCAGACGGCCAGCGAGACGGGCCTGCCGGCCCGCTTCAGCCTCACGCTGGCCCGCAAAACTTCGCTGCGCTACGGCGAGAACCCGCACCAACCAGCCGCCTTCTACGCGGAGCAACCGCCGAAGCCAGACACCGTCGCCGGGGCCGAAGTCCTGCACGGCAAGGAACTGAGCTTCAACAACCTGCTGGACTTGGACAGCGCCCTCAACCTGGTGAAGGAGTTCACCGAGCCGGGGGCCGTCGTCATCAAGCACAACAACCCGTGCGGGGCGGCGGTCGCTTCGACGCTCGCGGAAGCCTTCCTGAACGCCTACGCCGGCGACCCGACCAGCGCCTTCGGCGGCATCCTCGCCTTCAACCGCCCGGTGGACGCGGCGACGGCCGAGAAACTGGCCGAGCCGGGCAAGTTCGTCGAGTGCATCATCGCCCCGGACTTCGACCCGGCCGCCTTTGAAATCCTGACCACCAAGCCGACGTGGAAGAAGAACGTCCGCCTGCTGAAGACCGGCCCGTTCCGGCCGGCCGCCGGCCAGGCCCTCGACTTCCGCCGCGTGGACGGCGGCCTGCTAGTCCAGGCCCGCGACGCCGGGGCCGACGACCCATCAACGTGGAAGGTCGTGACGAAGCGCCAGCCGACGGAGGCCGAGCGGGCGGCCCTGTGGTTCGCGTGGCGGGTGTGCAAGCACGTGAAGAGCAACGCCATCGTGCTGGCCAACGGCTCCATGATCGTCGGCGTCGGCGCCGGCCAAATGAGCCGCGTGGACTCGACGCAAATCGCCATCCGCAAAGCCGGCGACAAGGTGACGGGGTCCGTGCTGGCCTCGGATGCCTTCTTCCCCTTCCGCGACAACGTGGACTCCGCCGCCCAAGCCGGCGTCGTCGCCTTCGTCCAACCCGGCGGCTCCCAGCGCGACGCCGAGTCGATCGCCGCCTGCGACGAACGCGGGCTGACGATGCTGTTCACGGGGGTGAGGCACTTCCGGCATTAAGCCGGGTTTCGCCTTTCCAGATCGGCTTGAGGGACCGACGCAGATGCTTGTAGTCATCTGAGGCGGCTGGTACACTTCAGGCGAACGCCGAGGTTGCGCATGGACATCCGTTACTACTTGGATGCCGACACGGGACAGCCGCACATTTACGGCCACGGCGTGACGGAAGCGGAAGTGGAGTGGGTCCTGGCCCGACCCGGGGAGGACGGCCCGTCGTCAAACGACTCGCGGGTGGCCCTCGGCCAGACGGAAGCCGGGCGGTATCTGCGCGTGGTGTACGTGCCGGACCCGGACGGGCAGGGCTTGTTCGTCGTGACGGCCTACCCGTTGGAAGGCCGGCAATTGCAGGCATATCGCCGGCGACGGCGGAGGAGGGGGCAATGATCGAGCAGCGTTTCCCGGCGGGTTGGGACGACGAAAAAGTGCGCGGCCTGCTGACTGAATTGGAGGCGCGCACGGACGAAGAATGGGTGGCGGCGGACGAGGCCGCCGCGGCAGAAGGGGAGGCCCAGACGGCCGTCGTCGTCCCGCAATCGCTCTTGCCGGAAGTGCGGCGCCTGCTGGCCGCCCACAAAGTCGCCTGAGTGGCCGGGGCGGTTCGGCAACCGACTACAAAGAAGTTCAAATGCTCTCAATTGCCGAACTATGGCATTCGACGCACCTAGATGTATGGACGGCCGCACTGGAACGGTATTGGCATTTCGTTCAACCTGCCAACCTCGCCTTGGAGCGGGCACTTGATCAGTTGGATCTGGAACGCATTCGTCGCTTGGACGCACACGGTTGGTACGAATTCCTCCGCACGGAATACTTCCGCTGGAAGTACACTGCCCCAAACCGCTACGCCACCACGACACGAAATTTGGGTGAATACACGATCATTCAGGACGGTATCGAACTTCTCCACAGTGTTAAACATCGACTGCTCGGATTGGATCTTGACGATGTCAGGGCCGGGCTTTCTGCTGCGCGCGAAATCAAGGGGCTCGGTACGGCGGGTGCTTCGGGACTTCTCGCACTCATGTACCCGGCGACCTTCGCCACCGTCGATCAGTTCGTCGTCAAGGCGTTGAGGAACGTTGGGAATTTGCCCGATGCCGACGCATTGGCCAAGATGAACCCCGAGAATTTATCCATCACGAACGGCGTGAAATTAATTGGCATCATGGCCCGCAAAGCGGCAGAGATCAATCGGTTGCTCGGCTCGAATGCATGGACTCCCCGCAAGATCGACCAAATACTCTGGACGTATGGGCGATAGTAGGCAGCAAAGGGGCACTCGCCGCCATGCCCACTATTTTGGGAAGGAGGGTGGAGCAGCAATATCTGTCAGCCGTCGCTTCAGACGCGGAACCTAAAAATTGGTGGCCCAATGACACTCGAAATTATACTTGAAGCCAAAGTCGGAAGTCTTGGCGACCCGTATTCCGACGGTACCCCGAATCTGGAAATTAAAATGTCTGCCGAGCATGCCGCCGGTCAATCCTTTGTTATGCCCAAGCGGACGGCGGTTACACTTCGGGTCGATGGGAAAAATTATGACGGCTCAGTGTTGGCCAATAAGCCCAAACATCGGACAGTGTGGTTCTCGCCGACATTGCTGAGTTCCGACGGCAAGCGTCATAAACTTGGGCGAGTTCTGACGGATGCGGGATTCCGCGCGAACGACGATATTTCACTCGCAGTTTCCGGTACACTTGTCGAGGTCATGCCTACGGACAATGGCCCCCGTAAATGACAAAACACGCACCTGATTTGGGCCGACGGTGCGATACCTAAGCTTTTGCTTGCTTGGCTTTCCATAAGTGGCGACCGAGGAACAGCCGGTCTTTCGGCCTGAAGGGCCGATGAACATAGCCCAGCCCGACAGGGCTGGGGACACGGGCCGTCGAACGGCCTCGGTCTGAAGGACCGATTATCTTTCTCCGGTCCCGTGAGGGCCGGATTTCGACCCCTTGCGCTCCCGGCCCTTACGGACCGGGATGGGTTAATCGGCCCTTCAGGCCGAAAACCCTGTCACTTTGGATTCCCAGCCCTTTCGGGCTGGGCTATGTTCATCGGCCTTTCAGGCCGAAAACCCATCCCCGCCCGCCCTGTCAGGCTTCCCCGCGTTTTGCTTCCCCGCTCCCGCGTCTCGCCTCCCGACTCGCGCACCGTCCGAAGATTCCGGTTGCACCGAATTTTCTGTTGGGGGTGATTCTGGGGCTTTTTGCCGCGCCGCCATAAAATCCAAGCTATGGTGCATGGTGAAGGAATCACCCGCCCGCGTTTGTCATCCCAGGCCTGTGGAACCGATGCAAGGTCCCAGCGAACTAATCACGTTTCTGACGAGGAACCAGTTCCTCTCCACGACGCAGGGCGAAACCCTGCAGAAGGAGAAGCAGCGGTTCGCCTCCACGATGCAGTTGTGCGCCGAACTCGTGCAGCGCAACTGGATCACGCCGTACCAGCAGGCGCAGCTCCTGTCCGGCAACGGCGACAAGCTCATCATCGGGTCGTACCGCATTCAGCTCCCCATCGGCGAGGGGGGCATGGGCATGGTGTTCAAGGCCATCCAGCCCAAGCTCGACCGCGTCGTCGCCCTCAAAATCATCCGCCCGCAGGTGCTGGCCGCCCGGCCCGAGATTCTGTCCCGGTTCCACCGCGAGGCGCGGGCCATCGCCCAGTTGCACCACCCGAACCTCGTGATCCTGTTCGACGCGGACGATGCCAACGGCACGCCGTTCATCGCCATGGAGTACGTCGAGGGGCTGACGTTCGAGAAGATGGTCCGCACCAGCGGGCCGATGGGCGTGCGCCAGGCGTGCGAGTACATGCGGCAGTCGGCCCTCGGCCTCCAGCACGCCTACGAAGTCGGCCTCGTCCACCGGGACATTAAGCCGTCCAACATCCTCGTCGCCCAGAAGCCGATGGCCGGCGGCGGCGGGGCGACCGGCAACTCGTCCCTGCGGCTGTCCCGGCCGGCCTTGGTGACGGTCCGCGACCGCGAGCGCCAGCAGCAGGGCGGGTCGGCCGGCAAGATGAACCAGTCGTGGGGCACGGTCAAGATTCTGGACATGGGGCTGGCCCGCTTGACCGACACGTCGGACGACGAGCAGCCGGCCCAGGAGTACACGCCGCTGACGCGGGCCGGGGCCTTGCTCGGCACGCCGGACTTCATCTCCCCGGAACAGGCCCGCGACGCCCGCAAGGTGGACATCCGGGCCGACATCTACAGCCTGGGCTGCACGTTCTACTACCTGCTGACCGGCAAGCCGCCGTTCCCCGGCGGGACGGACGTGCAGAAGCTGATCCGGCACCAGACGGAGAAGCCGTTCCCCGTGGAAGACCTGCGGCCGGGCATGCCGGCCGAGGTGTCGCAAATCCTGAGCCGGATGCTGGAGAAGCGCGTCGAGGACCGCTACGCGACGCCGCAGCACTTGGCCGATGCGCTGGACCATTACCTGACGCCGATGGTGCCGCACACGCCGGTCCCGGCCGTGGCGCCGTCGCCGGTGGCCGAGACGCCGCCGGTGGCCGAGACGCCGCAGCCCGCCGCGAACGAGTCCACCCAGCGGGCGCCGTACCTGGACCGCCAAATCGGCGAGGCGCCGCAACGCGCCCCGCGCGGCGGCGTGCCGGACTTGGGCGAAACGGCGTGGCAGCAGCCCGTGGTGGCGAACACGCGGGCGCTGGCCGCCGTCGGCGCCCATAGTGGGCCGACCGGGGCGACGGCCGTCTCCAAAGACGGCCGCCTCGTCGCCAGCGCCGGCATCGACGGCAAAATTCGCCTGTGGGACTTCACGACGGCCAACCCGCGCGAGATCGCCGGGGGCGTGTACCGCGGGGCCGAGTTCCAGTCCGTCGTGTTCAGCCCGGCCGAGGACTACGCCGTCGTCGCCGGCTCGTTCCAGGGCACGGCCCGCGTCTGGGCGTGGGACTGGCGGTCCAACGAGTTTCACGAGTGGGGCGCGTACCGCGGGGACCAGGCCAGCGTCACCGGTATCGCCTTCTCGCCGGACGGGTCCAAGTTCGCCGCCGCCATCGGGGCCTTCGTGGTCTGGTGGAAAGTCGCGTCCCCCAAGGCCGCCGGCTCCGGCACGATTCTCAAGGGCCACGGCCACCCGGTGCGGGCGGTCGCCTTCTCGCCGGACGGCAAGACGCTCGTCTCGGCCGGCGAAGGCAAGCACGTCATCGGCTGGACGTTCGGCTGGCTCGGCGTGTCGCAAAAATTGAAGGTCGAGGGGCTGACGGACGTCGTCACCTCGCTCGACTTCTCGCCGGACGGCGAGCGCCTGGCCGTCGGCGGCATGGACCGCACGGTGAAGATTTTGGAGATGGCCCGCCCGACGCTGGACCGCGCCACCACGCTGTCCGGCCACAACAACACGCTGCGGCTGGCCCGCTACCTGCCGGACGGCCGCACGTTGGCCGTGATCGGGGAGAGCGGCCAAATCGTGTTCTGGAACGCCGTCGCCGGCCTAAAACTGGCCGACTTCAACCTGACCACGACGATGGCCACCGCCGCCGCCCTCACGCCGGACGGCCGCCGCATCGCCCTCGGCACCATCGACGGCAAGGTGAGCCTGTTCGCCCTGCCGGACCCGGTCGCCGTCCCGGCCACGTCGATGAATTCGCTCGTCCCGGCGCGCTGAGGCGGGGTTTCAGAGCCGCGACAACTCTTGAACAAATTCCTCCGGCGTCGATACCCGCCACAGTGCAATCAGCGCTTGATGCGCCGCCTCCGGGGTGGCCAACGCCTTGACCCTCGCCGTGATTTCCGGCGTTTCTCGCCCGAATTTCAGTTCGACGGAAGACAACACGCTTGAAATGTATGCTTCCAACGCCCCTTTGTGAACGCCCTCTTCAAACACGGTCACATTCATGGCTTGCACTCCCGCGTAAGGTTTCGTTGACCGCGACACGCCCGTCAATGCTCTGTGCCTTTAAGCCGAGCGAGTTCTCTCGAAAACTCATCCGCCGTCGTCGATCGCCAAAACAATGACCAAGCGTCGCGGGCCATCTCCGGATCGGTAAACCCTTGGAGCATCGCCGTGATGTCCGGAATTTCTCGCCCGAACCGGGATTTGACGGACACCAATAAACTGCTGACAAGTCCTTTCAGTTCGCCTTTTTCATAAACAGTCACGTTCACGGCTTGTACTCCCGCGTAAGGTTCCGTTGACAACAACGCCTCGAACTCCCGCCGCTGCTCGTCAGTCATCGGCAGATACGCCTGCACACATTCGGCGAGCAGGAACTTGCGCCGGTTGTCCAGCGGGGCCTCCGCCAGGCGCCGCAGGGCCTCGGCCCCCAGCCACGCGACCTGTTCGGCCGGGATGCGCATCAGGGCCGACAGCGCGACGCCCAGCCAGTTGTCGCCTTCCAAGTATTGTACCGCGTCCAAGCCGGGCAGGCCGACGTACAGGCACTCGGAATAGTCCACGACCAGGCCGCGGATCTGCCGCCGGTATTCGAGCCGGCCGACGCGAAGACGTTGCCAAGCGAATTGCTGGTGGGATTATTCGAGGCGCCGGCCGCGAAAGGCAACCTCACCCCCTCACCCCCTCTCCGAAACGGAGAGGGGGGACCAGAGGCCACCGTCTTGATGTGGGGTACGTTTCCAACGTGCCGGCCACTCCCGCCCGACGGAGTCTTCGGAGTCGGGCGTCTTCGCCTCGGA
>JAYUGD010000730.1:0-1407 GCA_043767785.1 Zavarzinella sp.
GGCAAAGAAGGCCGGCGTGAAGGTGGGCATCGAGAACTGTCCGATGCTGTTCACCAAGGACGAGTGGCCGGGCGGCAAGAACTTGGCCGTCAGCCCGGCCGTGTGGCGGCGACTCTTCGCCGAGTTCCCCGGCGGCACGCTCGGCCTCAACTTCGACCCGTCGCACCTGATCTTCCAGCACATCGACTGCGTGAAGGCCATCCGCGAGTTCGGCCGACACTTCGTCCACGTCCACGCCAAGGACACGCGCATCGACGCCGACAAACTGTCCGAAGTCGGCAACATGGGTTTGGGCTGGCACACGCCGAAGCTGCCCGGCTTGGGCGACGTTCACTGGGGCCAGTTCTTCAGCGCGCTGACGGACGTGGGCTACACGGGGGCCGTGTGCATCGAAGTGGAAGATCGGGCTTACGAGGGAGAGATTGGCAACCGCAAGCGGGCGTTGATTCAGAGCAAGCGGTATTTGGAACCGTTCATGTGACGCGGAATCCATCTTGGTTTTCGCCCCAACGGGGCGGAGGGAAATAGCCAGGGGCGGCTTCCGCCCCTGGGCCACGCGCCCGTAAAAATGGCTTTGGCCCCACCGGGGCGCCGGTGGTTTGACCGGCGCCCCGGTGGGGCCAAAACATGAGGGTGACGCCGGAGACCAGGGGCGGAAGCCGCCCCTGGCTATTCTCCTCCGCCCCGTTGGGGCGAAAACCAAAATCGCCGCTCACGGCTGTCAATTCACCGGCGCCCCCAGCGCCTTGGCGATCTGCTCCCGGGCCTCTTCGCCGTGGGCCGGCGGCGTCGCGTCCGGTGACGGTTCGCTCCGGATCGCCGTCTTCTTCGACATCTCGGCCGCTGAAAACTTGGAACTCTTCCCCCCCGTGCTAGGATACCTTCCGGATTTTCACCTCTCACGGAGAAGACAGATGCGGCGCCAATGGAGTCGAGTGGCGGTCGGGGCGGCCCTGATCGCGGGCCTGGCCGGCATGGGGATTGCGGCCGACGTGTCGGACGACGAGTTCAAGACCCTCATCACCGCGGACGCGAAGACGATCGCCGGCGCGGCCGAGGCCGGCGAGAAGGGGACGGCGGCGGCCAAGAAGAACGCCGGGGCCGGCATCCGCTCGACGGCCCTGTACGTGGCCATGTACGCCAACGGCCGGGCCGACGGGCCGGACGGGGCCAAGATGGCCGCCGTCCGCGACCAGGCGCTCAAGATCCTCGAGGCCGCCAAGAAGAGTGACTTCAAGGCCGCCGGCGAGTTGGCCAAGGACCTCGCCGCCCCGGCGGCGGCCGGCAAGGCCGGGAAGATCGACGTGGCCAAGGCCGCGGGCCTGAAGGATGACGACGTGGACCTGGTGATGCGGCACTTCCTCAAGACGACGCAGCACGCCTCCGGGGCCGAGGAGGACATCAAGA
>JAYUGD010000731.1:0-4262 GCA_043767785.1 Zavarzinella sp.
TAGCCCGTGGGTGAGGCTTTGCGAACCCCGGGACTCGGCGAACCACAGGACTCGGCGAACCACAGGAACCCGAAGCCGGAGACCAAACCCATGATCCCGAAGCGCGTGCGACTCGGCGGCTTCCTCTGCTACAAGGACGAGCAGGAGGTCCGCTTTGACGGGTCGAGCCTGTGGATGCTCGCCGGCCTCAACGGCAGCGGCAAGTCGTCCATCTTCGACGCGGTGACGTACGCGCTGTTCAACAGCCACCGCGGCGGGTCGTCCAGCGCCGTGGACCTTATCAACAAGGACGCCAAGTCGCTCACCGTCGAGTTCGACTTTGAACTCCAGAAAACCCTCTACCAGATTCGCCGTACGTACCGCCGGGACAACAAAGGCGGCGGCAGCGGCACGCAGCAGATCAGCGAGTGGCGCCCGGTCGACGGGGGCGGCGGCTCGTGGGCGGCGGTGCCGGACACGAACCTGGCGGCCGGGTTCAAGAAGTGGGTCGATGAGCACGTCGGCCTGACTTACGACATCTTCACCTCCAGCGTGTTGTTGAGGCAGGGGCACGCAGAGAAGTTGCTCGACGCCAAGCCGGGCGAGCGGGCCAAGGTGCTGTCCGGCATCGTGGACATGGACCGCTTCATCGGCCTTCACGCCAAGGCCGACGAGTCGCGCAAGAAGGCCAAGGCCGAGCAGGAGGCGACCGCCGGCCAGTTGCAGGGCGTGCCGGAAGTCATTGAAATCGAGTGGGTCGCCGCCGAGAACCGCATCGCCGAGGCCGAGGACACTGTCCGCGAGGCCGAGGCGGCCATTGAGCGCCTCAAGGAGCTGGAATACACGGCGATGAAGTGGGCCGACCTGCGCAAGAAACAAGCCGAGTTGCAGGCCAAGTCGGCGAAGTTTCAGGCCACGCTTGCGGACGCGGACAAGATCGAGAAGGCGTATCTTCGCCTGCGCGAACTCAAGGAAGTCATCCCCCATGTGCTGACGGTGCAGGCCAAGCAGCGGGCGATGGAAGAGTCGGTCGCGCGGGCCAAGAAACTGGCCGACGACTTGGAGATGGCCGAGGCGCGGGCCGCGAAACTGGAGGCGGACGCGGACGCCGTCCGCAAGAAGCGCAAGTTGCTTCAAGACAAGGTCGCCAAGACGGAAGCCGAATCGGCCAAGCTCATCGACGAGTTGCGGGAACTCACCGGCCACCTCGCCCAGGTCCGCGTCTATGAACAGCAGACGGCCCGGCTGGAGCAGCTTCAAAAGGAGATCGACCAACTCCCGCGCGTGACGCGCGACCAGGCCGACGCGCTGGAGGCGAAGGCCGACGCGCTGCAACGGCTGGCCCTCGGCATCCCGCTCGTGGAGTCGTTCGCCAAGCAGCGAAAGCATTTGCACGAGTCGGTGACGCGCCGGACCGAAGTCGCGGCCGCCCAGAAAGTGACCACCGAGAAGGGACTCAAAACCCGCAAGGCCCACGACGACGCCAAGCGGAAACTCGACGAGGCCACGGAAGTTCGGGCCAAGGCCGACGACGAGGCGACCGCCGCCCGCACGCGACAGCAGGACGCCAAGAAGGGCGTCGATGAGTTCACCCAACTCGACGGGGCGAAGTTGTGCCGGGCCTGCGGCCAACCGCTGACGGCCGCCCACTTCCACTTGGAACAGGACAAGCGCAAGACCGAGTTGAAGGCCGCCGTCGCCGTCTTCCGCGCCGCCAGCGACGCCCAAGCCGAGGCGAAGGCCGCCGAGCAGGAGGCGAAGGACGCCCACACCGCCTTGCTGGACGAACTCCAGAAACTGCGCGACCACCTCGGCGAAGCCAACACGGAACTCAAGTCGCTGGACAAGACCGTCGAGCAGCAGACGGAAGCGTGCCGCTCGGCGTATTCGACGTTGCCGGAGCCGCAGCGCAAACTCGTTTCGCCGACGCCGCCGGACGATTGGGCCGCGACGGTCTGGCCGACCGCGGACGACTTGAAGGCGTTGAAGCGCGAAGCCGCCGAGGCCGAGTCGGCGAAGACGCAACTCGCGCAAGCCCGCACCACCCTCGCCCGGCTGGACAAGCTGCACGGCGACATCGAATCGACGCGCCAGCAGATCGAGCAAGTCAAGCAAACGCTCCCCCCCGGCGACCCGACCAAACTGCGGCAGCGCGAAACGACGTTGAAGGCCGACGAGAGCGGCGCCCAGTCCGTCCTCGCCGGGGCGAAGGCCGACATTAAGAAGGGGGAACTGGAACTGGACCGCCTCGCCAAGGAGACGACGGCGAATCAGGCGGGCCTCGCGGACATCAAGGCCAAGCGGGCCGCGGAAGAGTCGTCCCAATCCGGCTTCCACGATGCCATCGAACGGGCGGTGAACCAAATCCCCGAGGCGTGGCGCGCCCAAGCCCAGAAGGCCGGCTTCGCCGAGCAGAGCCGCTGGAAGGGGGAACACGACCAACTGGTCGCCGACCGCATCGAGGCGAAGTACGACGACCTCGCCAAAGTGCGGGCTGAGCGGGACAACCTCAAGCAGGACATCGACACCGTGACCGCCCAAGCGGACGCCATCCCCGAAGAAGCCCGCCGCGCCCCCGACGACGTGCGCAAGGAACTGGCCGCCGCCAAACAAACCGCCAAGTCGAAGGCCGGCGACTTGCAAGAAGCCCGCGAGCACCGGGCGATTCTGGACCGCCACCGCGATCAGCGCCGTTTCTTGGCCGAGAACCTCAAGGCGAAAGATCAGGAGTTGAAGGGGTCAAAGCTCCTCGCCGAGTTGCTCGGCAAGGACCGCCTGCAACTGCACCTGTTGCGGACGGCCGAGAAGCAGATCGTCTCGCACGCCAACGCCATCCTCGACCGCCTCTCCGGCGGGCAACTGTTCATGAAACTCGCCCCCGGCAAGGACGGCGCCGGCGCCGACACCGCCCTCGACCTGGAGGCGTACAACCGCCAGACCGGCGGCGCCCCGATCAACGTGACGTTCCTCAGCGGCAGCCAACGCTTCCGCATCGCCGTCAGCTTGGCCCTCGCCATCGGCCAGTACGCCAGCAAGCAGCACCGCCCCATCGAGAGCGTCATCATCGACGAAGGCTTCGGCTGCCTCGACCGCAACGGCCGTCAGGTGATGATCCAAGAGTTGCAGAATTTGCGCGGCCACTTGGAGTGCATCCTCTTGGTGTCCCACCAAGAGGAGTTCGCCGAAGCCTTCCCCGACGGCTACAAGTTCGCGCTGGAAGACGGCTCGGCCCGCGTGACGCGGTTTCAACAGTAGTCAGTCAAAACGCCGGCGAGCGGGGTATGTCAATCCCCCGATTCTTTTGGTTTCTGCTTGGCCGCAAGTCAGAATCAGGGGATTGACATCCCCCGCTCGCCTTGGCGTTCGACAATGCGTGACGATCCTAATACCACTGCACCCCTTCCCGCCGCGCCGTCCGGCTCGGCGTCTTCGCCGGGTGGTCGGCCGTCGTCCATGCCCGCGCGGCGGCCACCGCGGCCACCAACGCATCCAAGGCGTCGCCGCCCGGGTCGGCCATGATGACGCGGCGAATCGCCGGCGGCACGATCACGGAGCCCGCCAAGCCGCGGAGGATTTCCCGCCGTACGGCTTTCCCAACCGCGGAGACGGTCGCCGCCGTCGGCTCCTTGTACCGCTTGCACGGCAGTCCCCACGACTTGAGGGCGGCCGTCGTGCAGGTCTCGATGACGACGCGGTGAACCCCATCGGCCTCCGCGTCTTGGAACGGCAGCACGGCCGTCGCCGGGTCGGCGCGCAGCGGCCCCAGCACGTCGCGGATGCCGTGGAAGGTTTGGTAGATCACGCGGTAGTGGACGGGGTCGAACGGGGCCAGCCCGTCCGCCTCCCGCCGGAGGTGCTTCGTGCCGAACAGAGCTTCCGCGCGGGCGACGCACTCCTCGCCGAACGCATACGCCCCGCCTTCCCACTTGCTGACCGCCCGCACGACGGACGGCCACCCGCCGAACCCCAGCCCGACCGGCAACCCGAACGGAAAATCAAACCCCCACACGGCCGAGCGCGTGAGCGTGATCCAGCGCACCAGCGCGGCCAACGCCGGCGACCGCTCGGCCTGCCCCGTGCGGTCGGCCAACCGCCACAGCCCGGCGACCGCCCACGGGAACCGCCGCCGCCCGCGCAGCCGGGCGACCCAAATGGTCTCCCCCGCCTTGGCCGCCCCGCTGAAATCCACGCCGTACACCGACCGTGGCGCCTTCGATGTGAACATTTGGACAGTATAAGGGTTCGCGGATGGAAAGCATTGCCGGAGCATGAGCAATGAGGTG
>JAYUGD010000732.1:0-4253 GCA_043767785.1 Zavarzinella sp.
AGAATCGGGGGATTGACATCCCCCGCTCGCCGGGAGAAGTGTAAAAAGGCCGCGACAACCTCCCACCACACCGCCCTATGACAGACCCCGAAGCCGCCCCGAAGCCGCCCTCGCCGGCCGGGGACGTGTTGTTCCGGTGGCTCTGCACGGCCTGCGGGCTGACCATTCTGCTCATTTCGACCGCCTTGCTCGGCATCCTCGTTTGGCAGTCGTGGGACGTGCTGATGAAACTCGGCGAGGTGAAGATGTTC
Organism: Zavarzinella sp.; assembly: GCA_043767785.1. Taxonomy (GTDB): domain Bacteria; phylum Planctomycetota; class Planctomycetia; order Gemmatales; family Gemmataceae; genus Zavarzinella. The sequence goes on from JAYUGD010000732.1 coordinate 252, forward strand.
ACCACCACCGAGTGGAACCCGGACAAGCGGCCGCGCCAGTTCGGGGCGTGGGTGTTCATCTACGGCACCTTGGCCACGTCCGCGATTGCCATGCTGATTGCCGTCCCACTCGGGGTCGGGTCGGCGGCGTACCTCTCCGAGATCGCCCCGCCATTGATCCGCAAAACGTGCTCGTTCCTCATCGAATTGCTCGCCGCCATCCCCAGCGTGGTGTACGGCTTCTGGGGCCTGTTCTTCCTCACGCCCGTCTTGCAAAAACTGTTCCTGATGCTGGGCGGCCCGGCCAACACGTCCGGGCAGGGCATCCTCGCGGCCGGGCTGATCCTGGCCATCATGATCGTCCCGTACATCACCGCCATCAGTTTCGACGTGTGCCGGGCCGTCCCCGCCTCGCAGCGGCAAGGGGCGCTGGCCCTCGGGGCGACGCGCTGGCAGATGATTCGCAACGTCGTGCTGCCCTACGCCCGGCCCGGGATCATCGCCGCGTGCTTTCTCGCCTTGGGCCGCGCGCTCGGGGAGACGATGGCCGTCACCATGCTGATCGGCAACGTGCGCTACGTCGATTTTTCGCTCTTCGCCGCCGGGGACTCCATCGCCAGCGTGATCGCCAACCAGTTGAATGAGGCGAGCAGCCGAGACCACCGGGCGGCCTTGGTGACCCTTGGCCTCGTGCTGTTCGTCATCACGGCAATCACGAACCTCGCCGCCCGCCTGCTGATCAGAAGTGGGGCGCAACCGCGCGTCCGCGTCGGCAAAGGGCCGAAGACGGTGGCCGAGCACCCGACGGCCCCGGAGTTCGGCCCGTTGGTCGTCTCCGAAAAGCAGTTCCGGAAGGCGACCCGCCAAGACCGAATGATGACGTGGGTGTTGGGCGGCTGCCAACTGGCCACGGTCGTGCCCCTGTTCCTGATCCTCGGGTACATCGGCGCCCGCGGCGTGACCTCGTTGGACGTGAACTTCTTCACCAACCTGCCGAAGCCGCCGGGACAGCCGGGCGGCGGCTTGCTGCACGCGATCGTATTTAGTGCGATTCTTGTGTTGCTGTCGGCGGCCGCGGCCGTCCCCGTCGGCGTGCTGACGGCCGTGTTCCTGCACGAATACTCGGCCAACCCGCTCACCCGGCCCGTGCGGTTCATCACGGAGTTGCTCGGCGGGGTGCCGTCCATCGTCATCGGGATTTTCGGTTACGCCTTGTTGGTCCGGCCGCCGCAATTCATCTCCCCGCACCCGTTCGGGTTCTCCGCGTGGGCCGGCGTGTTCGCGCTGGCCATTATGATGCTGCCGGTGGTGGTGCGGACCACGGAGGAGGCGCTGAAACTCGTCCCCGCCTCGCTGAAACAGGCCAGTTACGCCTTGGGCGCCACGCAGCGGCAAACCGTGTTGAAGGTTCTGCTGCCCTCCGCCCTGCCGGCAATCACCACCGGCGTCTTGCTGGCGATGGGCCGCATCGCCGGGGAAACCGCCCCGCTGATCCTGACGGCCGGCGGGTCGAACTTCTGGCCCCGCTCCCTCGGCGACCCCACCCCGTTCCTGCCCGGCTACATCTTCGAGTATTCCAAGAGCGCCGACGCGGAACAGCAACGTCAAGCGTGGGCGGCGGCCCTCGTCCTGCTTTCGGCTATCCTAATCCTCAACACCCTCATTCGCTTAGCGGCGGGCCGACGGGTCGTATCGGCCAGCCGGGCCGACTAACGAATGACCATTGATTTAGGCGAGCCGACGCTGTCACGCGTCGGGTGACTTCGGTGCCAGGTGAGGACGTGATCGCATCATCCGGGGACGGTTTACCCGACGCCTGACAGCGTCGGCTCGCCTAAATCAATGGTCATTGGTCATTGGTCATTGGTCACTTAAATGTTCCTCCGCCTCTTCCTCGCGTTCTTGGGCTTCGGCGTGCTCGCGTCGGGGTTGGTCGGGGCCATGCTCCTGGAACGGCTGCACGCCGGGGGGTTCTCGGCCGTCATCACCGAGGCGTTGCCCATCGTCGGCGTCGTCGGGCTGATCGCGGTCCCGGCGGCGTACCTGTTCGCCAAAAACTTCGTGCGGCCGATCGAAGAGATCCGCTCCGGGGCCGAGCGCATCGCCTCCGGTGACTATGAGTTGCGGATCCACGGCGGCAACTGGCGTGAAAGCCGGGAACTCGCCAGGACGTTTAACGACATGAGTTTCCAACTCGCCAGCCAATTCGCCGAACTCCAGATGGAGCGGCGGCAACTCCGCACCGTCCTCGGCGGCATGATCGAAGGGGTTATTGCCATCGGCCAAGGGCAGCGGATTCTCTTCGCCAACGAGGCCGCCGGGCAAATGTTGGAGTTCAACCCGGCGGACGCCACGGGCCGGCCGTTCTGGGAAGTCTCGCGGTTCCCGGCCGTGCAAAAAGTGCTGGACCAGGCCCTCGCCGAGTCGGCCCCGCGGCGAGAGCCGATCGAACTGGTGGGCTTCGGCGCCCGGCACCTCAAGGTGTACGTCTCGCCCCTGCGGGAACAGAGTTCGCCCGGCGCCATCATGGTGCTGCACGACACGTCGGAACTGCACCGCCTCGAACGGCTCCGGCAGGACTTCGTGGCGAACGTGTCCCACGAGTTGAAGACGCCGTTGGCCGTCGTCAAGGCGTGCGTCGAGACGCTCCAAGACGGGGCCGCCGACGACCCGGACGCCCGCGGGCCGTTCCTCGCCTCCATCGCCGAGCAGGCCGAGCGGTTGCACGCCTTAATCCTCGACCTGCTCAGTCTCGCCCGCATCGAGTCCGGGGCCGAGCTGATGGAATTCGAGGAATTGCCAATCGGCAAGATCGTCACCCGCTGCCTGAACCGGCAACGGCCGCGAGCCGAAGCAAAGCAGATGACGCTGGTTCTGGAGCCGTCCCCCGCGGAGGCGAGCGTGTGGGCCGATGATGAGGGGCTGGTGCAAATCTTGGACAACCTGCTCGACAACGCCGTGAAGTACACGCAGGAGGGCGGGACGGTGCGCGTGGCGTGGCGGCAAGCCGGGCCGACCGTGTGCGTCACCGTCGCGGACAACGGGCCGGGCATCCCCGAGCGGGACTTGCCCCGCATCTTCGAGCGCTTCTTCCGCGTGGACCGGGCGCGATCCCGCGAACTCGGCGGCACCGGGCTGGGCCTGTCCATCGTCAAGCACTTGGCCCAAGCGCTGAACGGCTCGGTGAAGGCCGCCAGCGCCCTCGGCACGGGCACGACGTTCACCGTCTGCCTGCCCCGAACTGCCGATGACCTTCACGCCATCCACTCCGTACCTTAACAATAGCCGGGTAAAACTACGCCAACGTCGGAGGGGGGAAGCGCGTGTCTCGTCTGTTCTCGGACATCTTCTCGCAACGGAACGTGGACGGCCGCGGATCGACGACGAATTTGGCGATGGCCAAGCCGAAGTTCTCCTGCGAGAAGGTGAACTTCTGGTACCCCGGCAAGCAAGCCCTGTGGGACATCAACCTTACGGTCCACGAGCGGTCCGTGCTGGCGCTGATCGGCCCGTCCGGGTGCGGGAAGTCCACGTTTCTGCGGCTGCTCAACCGCATGAACGACCTGATCGACGGCTGCCGGGTGGAAGGGCAAATCCTCCTCGACGGGACCGACTTGTACGCCCCGTCCCGCAACATGGCCGACCTGCGCCGGCGGGTGGGCATGGTGTTCCAGAAGTCGAACCCGTTCCCCAAGTCGGTGTACGAGAACGTGGTGTACGGCCCGCGCGTCGCCGGCGTCCGCGACCGGGCGCGGCTCGACTTTACCGTCGAGAAGTGCCTGAAACAAGCCGCCTTGTGGGACGAGGTGAAGGACCGCCTGCAGTCGTCCGCCCTGGAACTGTCCGGCGGGCAGCAGAAGCGGCTGTGCATCGCCCGCTCCTTGGCCACGGACCCGCAAGTATTATTGATGGACGAGCCGGCCAGCGCCTTGGACCCGAAGTCCACGGCCAAGATCGAGGACTTGATCGACGACCTGAAAAAACAGTACACCATCGTCATCGTGACGCACAACATGCAGCAGG
>JAYUGD010000733.1:0-4247 GCA_043767785.1 Zavarzinella sp.
CGGTCCGCGCTGGCGCTCATGGCTCGCCAAGACAAAGACCGCGCGGTATCCTTGCCCTCACCTCCCCCGAACATCTCAGACGGACCGCCATGTTCACCATCCGCATTTCCTGCGTGGCCGCTTTGTTGCTTGCGATCACTTCCGTCCGCGCCGACGAGCCGACGACCTTCTCGCAGTTCGTGGACGACTACTACGCCGCCGCGTTCAAGTGGGACCCGACGCAGGCGACTTACGCGGGCATTCACGACTACGACGGCCAACTCCCGGACCTGAGCGCGGAGAAAGTTGTTCTGCGCGTCGAGGCTTTGAAATTGCTGGGTGAAATGCTCGTCGATTTGCGGAAAGGGAAATTGACGGCGGCCGAAGCCATCGACGCCGAGATTCTGGCACACGCCATCAACGCCGAACTGCTGGAACTGGAAGTTGTCCGCGACTGGAAGCGGAACCCGGTGCTGTACCTCGGCAAGCCGGCCGAGTCGATGGACTTGCTGATGAAGCGGACCTACGCCCCGGCGGATGTGCGGTTGAAGGCGGTCATCGGCCGGCTGAAGGCGTCCGTGCCCTTGTTCGCGGCGATGAAGGCCAACGTCGAGAACCCGCCGAAGGAGTTCGCCGACCTGGGGCTGATCGTGGCCAAGGGGTCCGTGTCGTTCTTCAAGACGGACTTGCCGCTGTGGGCCAAGACGGCGGCCGGGAAGGACGAGAAACTGCTGGCCGAGTTCACGGCCGCCAACGACGCGGTGAAGAAGGAATTTGAAGCCGCCGCCGTGTGGATCGAGAAGGAGTTGCTGCCCAAGGCCAAGGGGAGCTACGCCATCGGGGCCGATGCGTTCATGAAGAAGCTGGCCTACGAGGAAATGCTGGACATCCCGCTGCCGAAGTTGCTGGCCATCGGCGAGGCGAACTTGAAGAAGGACAAGGAAGCGTTCGTCGCCACCGCGAAGTTGATCGACCCGAAGCTCACGCCGCAGGAAGTGCTGACTCGCCTGGGCGACGACCACCCGAAGCCGGACGACTTGGTGGCCGCCACGCGCGGGACCATCGAGCGGACGCGGCAATTCCTGACCGACAAGAAGATCATCTCGGTCCCGTCCGAGGTGCGGCCGACCATCGCCGAGACGCCGCCGTTCGCCCGCACCGGCGGCTTCGCCTCGATGGACACCCCCGGCGCCTACGAGACCAAGGCGACGGAAGCCTTCTACTACGTGACACCGCCGGAAATGGAGTGGGAACAGCGCCGTAAGACCGAACACATGCGGCAGTTCAACCGCTTGGGGCTGGACATCATCACCATCCACGAGGCGTTCCCCGGCCACTACATGCAGTTCCTGTACTCGAAGCAATTCCCGACGAAGGTGCGCAAACTCTACACCTGCGGCAGCAACGTCGAGGGCTGGGCACACTACGCCGAGCAAATGATCGTGGACGAAGGCTACGGCGCCGGCGACCCCAAGGTGAGATTGGCCCAACTCGGCGAGGCGCTGTTGCGGGACTGCCGTTACGTCGTCGGCATCAAACTGCACACGGAGGGCTGGACCGTCGAGCAGGGCAAGGAGTTCTTCATCAAGGAAGGCCTGATCGAGCCGGAAGTCGCCTTCCAGGAGACCCGCCGCGGCACCTACAACCCGACGTACCTGTACTACACCCTCGGCAAACTCCAAATCCTGAAACTCCGCGACGATTACAAGAAGGCCAAGGGCGCCGAGTTCAGCTTGCAGAAGTTCCACGACGAGTTCGTGAAGCAAGGCGGCACGCCGATCAAGCTCATCCGCGGCATCATGCTGCCCGGCGACACAGGGCCGACGCTGACGGCGGAGTGACTCAGGTTTTGATTTTTAGCTCCAACGGGGCGTTCGCTTGTAGCCAGGCCCGGAAGGGCCTGGTTCGCACGGGCAAAAATGTTTTCAAGCCCTGAAGGGGCGGCCGGAACCGTGTCCCAGTTCCGGCTGCCCCTTCAGGGCTTGAGTGTTGGTGGGCCGCTCTCGTTCCAGGCCCTTCCGGGCCTGGCTACAAGCGAACGCCCCGTTGGGGCTGAAACGCAAGACCGCTTTACGCCCCCTCCGACCCCCGCGTGAACGACATCAGCGCCAGGAACGGCCGTTCGCCCCAGCCGAGTTTTCGCCAGAAGACTTTGCCGGCCTCGTTGTCCTGGTTGACGTAGATGTGCGTTTTGACGACGCCGTCGGCCTCCAGCGCGTCGAGACACGTTTCCACCAAGCGGCGGCCCAAGCCGCGGCGGCGATGATTTTCGACGATCAGCACATGGTGCAGGAAGCCGCGGCGGCCGTCGTGGCCGGCCAGGGCGGCGCCGATCACTTTCCCGCTGTCCCGCACGATGAAGCTGGTGCCGGGGTTTCGAGCCAAGTACTTCGTCAGCATCTCGAACGTGTCGGCCTCGCGCAGGGTGATGCCCGGCTGGTCGGCCCACACGGCGAGCGCGGCGGGGATGTCGGCCGGGGTCATTGCGTCAATCGAGATCATCCCGCCCCCGCGTCAGCGTCTGGGAACCTTCTGGATCACGGCCACGTCGCACAGGCCCCACGGGCCGTCCCCGACAATCTTATCCAGAAGGTCGGCCCCCGTACCCCGGTGCCGGGCCGGCGTCGCCTCGGCCACCGTCAATTCCGGCGGCAACACGGCCTTGAAACTCTCCAGCGAGTGCCGGTGCGTGAACAGCACCACGGAGCGGTCCCGCTTCATCAGCGTCTCGATCAGCTCCTGCGACTGCTTGCTGCGCATGCTCTTCAAGTCGTCCCGGTTGGTGTAGAAGGCCACGGAGTCCACGTTGCGCGGGAAGCAATAGACCGTCTCGTTGGCCGCCGCGTGAAGCTTCGCGGCCACGTCCGGCGTCCCCATCGGCGACCGCAGTTCCGCGTACCACGGGATCAGCACATAAAAGGCGACGGCCAGCACGGCGGCGGTGCAACTGACGCCGGCGCGCGTCTGCCAAGCCGTGCGCCAGCGCGTCTTGGCGACGAAGTCCCCGAGGGCGAGCAGCAGGCACGGGAACGCCGGCAACACATAAGTCGGCAACTTGCACCCGGACAGCGAGAAGAACAGCACGCACCACCCGCCGGCCAACAGCCAAAAGCCCAGTTCCGGCGTGCGCGTCTTCGCCAGCGCTTCGTCGGAACTCATCAAGTGTCGGGCGAACGCGACGAGCAACAGGAGGGCGGGCAGCAACCCGCCGAGCATCACCGGCAAGTAGAACCACACGGGTTCAAGGTGATCGAACGGCTTGATGAACCGCAGGACGTTGTGTTCCCAAAAGAAGTAGCGCAGGAACACCGGCTGCCGCAGGAAGATGCCAACGCACCACGGCACATTAATCAGGAACACGACGCCGAGGAACCCGGCCATCTGCCTCCAGCCGACGGCGACGCGCCGGCCCGTCAGCCGGCCGTGCAGCCACAACGGCGGGGCGAGCAAGATTAGCGGGATCGGCCCCTTCGTCAGCACGCCGAACCCGCAGGCAATGGCCGCCAGATACCACCAGCCGCGCCGCAGCGACGGCCCGCGCACGGCCTCGAAGCCGGCGAGCAGCGCCAGCGTGACCCACATCGTGAGCAGGCCGTCCATCGTGAGCAGTCGGCCCATGCCAATAAACCCCGGCATCAGCCCGAGCAACAGCGCCCCCCAAAACGCGGAGCGTTCCCCGAGGCTCCGGCGCCCGAGCAGATAGACGAGCAGAATCGTGATGTGAACGGCCAAGGCCGGGATCAGCCGGGCCGCCGCCTCGGAGACGCCGAAGACGGAATAACTCGCCATCACCAGCCAGTACAACAGCGGCGGCTTGTCGAGGTACGGCTGCCCTTGCAGCGTCGGCACCACGTATTCCCCGCGGGCCAACATCTCGCGCGGGATTTGGGCGTACCGCCCCTCGTCCGGCTCCAGCAACCGGAAGTTCAGCGTGGGGTACAGAAGCGCGGCCGGGAGGAACAACAGGATCAACAGCGACGTTCGCCGCACGGCGACCGGCCCCGCGTCTTGCCCAGGGAAGAGAACCGAAGACCAGAGGTGCGCCGCCCACGCGCCGAGGTGCCGAGGCCGATCCGTCGCCATGTCCGCCCACCCTCCCTGATGAGAAGGGGCCATCTTCGCACGGGACGGGCGGGTTGGTCAACCCCGAGAAGATGACAAGGTGACAGGGTGACAAGGTGACAAAAGCCAAGTGAGCCGAGCACCGTAAGGTGCCGGGTGGTGCGCTCAAGCCTCCACCCGGCGGCTTACGCCGCTCGGCTCACCAA
>JAYUGD010000734.1:0-1400 GCA_043767785.1 Zavarzinella sp.
GGGCGGAAGCCGCCCCTGGCTATTTCCCTTCGCCCCGTTGGGGCGAAAAGCAATCGGAATTACTGATTCGTCGGTTGGGCGATCATTGTCCGCAGAATCAAGTTGCGGCTCGACTTGGAGATGATGGCCGCCGTCGAGAGTTTGGCCTTGGTGTCCACGTCGCGGTGGCTCCAGAAGCGCTCCGGCGGCATGTCTTCGACGGCCGGCGGGTCCACGTCCGACAGCCACGGCTCCAACGCATCGACGACGTAGGCCGGGGTGCGGGGCCGCTCGTTCGGGTTCTTGGCCAGCATCCGGGCGATGACGGCAGACAACTCGGCCGGGATGCGGTGGTTCCCCTCCGCGAGCGGTCGGGGAATTTCCGATTGGTGGCGGATCAATTTCTGGGCCACGTTGCCGCCGTCGAACGGCGGGTGGCCGCACAGCAGGTAATAGGCGACGGCCCCGAGGGCGTAGATGTCGGCCCGGATGTCCACCTTGGACGTGCGGGCCTGTTCCGGGGCGAGGTAGTCGGCGGTGCCCAGCACGATTTGCGACTCGTCGGGCGCCGTGCCGTCCGGGTGGCCGGCGAAGCGGGCGAGGCCGAGGTCGAGAATCTTGACTGTCCCCACCGTGTCCAGCATCAAGTTGCTCGGCTTGATGTCCCGGTGGACCAAGCCCATTTCGCCGCTGTGCTGCAGGCCGCACGAGGTTTGGGAGATGTAGTTCACCGCCCGGGCGACGGACAGCGGCCCGCGGCGGTCCACCAACTGTTGGAAGCTGACGCCGTCGATGTACTCCATCACCAAGAAGTGGATCTGCCCCTCCTTGTCCACGTCGTAGGCGCGCACGATGTTCGGGTGGTTCATCATGGCGATGGCCTGCGCCTCCCGTTGGAAGCGGCTCACCCGGTCCGGGTCGTTCTCGTCCGGCGGCAGGAGTTTGACGGCCACCCGGCGGCGCATGTGCCGGTGCTCGCACAGGAAGACGGCCCCCATCCCGCCGGTCCCGAGGTGTTCCAGCACGCGGTACTTGCCGCCGAGGAAGAAGTTCTTGTACTTGCCTTGGGCCAACAGCCGGACTTGGAACTTGGTGAGCAGGCCGTCCTTGACGGCGAGGGCCGCGAGAGCGGCGATGTCGGCGGGCGCGTCGCCGCGGTCCGCCAGCTTGGCGAAGTACTTTTCTTGTTCGGTCTTGCCGATGAGTTCACTGCGGGTCCAGAGGTCCGCGAATTCGGCAATGGTGGTCGGGATCGGCAAGGGAACGCCCCTCGGTGGCGGTCGGCACGGCTACGGGCACGGAACCACCCGGCGGCGGAAGGGGCGAGCCTCCGCCGAAAGGTTGTTATTGATATAGCACGGCCGGCGCGGATGCGCCGGTCGTGCCGTCATTTTAATCCGGATGTGAGAAAGTTGAACCGG
>JAYUGD010000735.1:0-4244 GCA_043767785.1 Zavarzinella sp.
TGGCGGTGTCTCCACCATAGCGCGGCCCGCGAATCCTGTCGCCCCCGCCGGCCGATTTTTGCACAAGCTCTCCGTCGCCCCTCCGGGGCTGAATACCAAGGCAAGGTTTTAGCCCCGGATGGGGCGCCGGACTGTAGCCCGTGGGTGAGGCTTGGCGAACCCCGGGAAGGATACGGCGAACCCCGTGGACCCCATCAGATGAAATACATGAACCCGTCCGGGGACTTGTTCGGGGACTTCACCCGCAGGGCCGGCTTTTCCAGGACGACGACGGTTTCCGGGGCGACCGTGTTGGTCAGCCAGACGGAGGAGCCGATCACGGAGCGGGCGCCGACGACGGTGTTGCCGCCGAGGATCGTGGCGTTGGCGTAGACGATCACGTCGTCTTCCAGCGTCGGGTGGCGCTTGGTGCCGCGGACGAGTTCGCCGTCGGCGTCCTTCTGGAAGCTGAGGGCGCCGAGCGTCACGCCTTGGTAAATCTTCACGTTGTTGCCGATGTGGCACGTCTCGCCGATCACGACGCCGGTGCCGTGGTCGATGAAGAAGCCGTGCCCGATGTGGGCGCCGGGGTGAATGTCGATGCCCGTCTTCGAGTGGGCGGCCTCCGTCATCATGCGCGGGATGTACGGCACCCGCAGTTGCAACAGTTCATGGGCCAACCGGAAGATGGTGATGGCCTCCAGCCCCGGGTAGCAGAAGATGATTTCGTGGTGGCTGCGGGCGGCCGGGTCCCCCTTGTAGGCGGCGGCCACGTCGAGTTCGAGGACTTCTCGCACCGCGGGCAGCCGGCGCAGGAACTCGACCGTCTTCCCTTGGGCCAGGGCTTCGAAATCGACGTGCGGAGACTCGTCGCACATGTCATGGCGCAGCGAGCGGGCGATTTGCGTCGTCAGCTTGTCGTGCAGGGCGTCGACCAAGTTGCCGACGTAATACTCCACATTGCCAATGTGAAGGTGTTGCCGGCGGCCGAAGCCGGGGTAGATGACCTCGTACAAGTCGCTGACGATGTCAACGACCGCGTCCCGGCTCGGCAGGGCCTCGTGGCCCAAGTGGTTGATCCGGCTGCACTCGGTGTAGCTGGCCACCAAGGCTTCCGTGATCTCGGGCAACCCTTCCTTGATTCGCAGGTCGGCGGCCATCACTGCCTCGTCACTTGGGCCAAGAGACTTGTTTCAACGATCCTACGGGCGCGCAAAACCCCGGTCAACGCACCGGCCCGCCCTCCGCAATTGATTCGGAGATGGCAACCTGAAGAGTTGATTCAAAACAGGCAAAACAGGTTCGTGCCGTTGTTTCAAGCACGATACGCACATGAACGAAGCACCTTGTTATTGGATCCGTTCGGCGGGTCCGAGACGGCGAAAAAAATGTTCGCTCACCGATCACGCGAAAACAAGCCACTTTTGCCGCCCAACCGCGTTCTCGGCGTCCTGCTCCGAGGTTTGGCACGGCACTCGCTCTTAAGTGTTTTATGGCGAGAGCCTTAGTCACCCGGATCGAACAGCCACGGGAGAGGTGGTTCGACGATTCGGGTGATTTTTATGCGCTGACCGCACGTCTGATTGACCAAAACCCCGTTGAAAAACCCATGTTTAGCCGCGACGCGACGCGTCGCGTCGCGGCTAAACAGTCGCCTCTGAATTACGCACTGCTCGATATTGGTTGCTCAACACGCGCGCACCACCATTGAGTGGGAGAAATGTTCGCCAACGGCCGTCAGAAATTACTTCCAGTCGCAAATCGCTTTAGTGCCACGACTTACGACTGGGGGAGAGGTGGTATCGTCGGAAAAACGCCGTTTGGCCCCGTGGTTGCTTTCTTACTCAGCAGGCCACAAGCCTAAGAGTCACCCGGTTCCACTGGCCATGGGAGAGGTGGTACAGAGTTCCGGGTGACTTCGTTTTTCCTACATGGATGATTGGAACACTCCAACCCACCCCCGTCAAGCATTAAGTTTGCACATTTCTTGATTTTCCACCCCCCGCCGTTATTACCCACACGCCGAACGCCCGGAATGCCCTTTCACGTCGCGCGTTCCCGCCGGCTCGCGCGTATCATGGGGGATACTCCCAAGTCTAATTCCGAGACCGACCCGTGAGTGATGTCGCCGTCGCCGAACTGTTGCTCCAGTCCGTGGACCGCCCGGCGTGCCCGCCGAACCTCCCGTATTCCGGCCGCCTCGGCCTGTTGCAGACGAACCAATTCAAAGCGTACTCCGTCAACCCGGCCGTCCGGCGGCTGGCCAAGGCCTCGCTGTTGCTGACGCAGGCTCGCGAGTTCGAGCAGCGGTTCGGCCGACTGAGTGACGACGAACTCAAGGCCGAGGCGAACAAACTTCGCGGCCGGTCCCGCGAGGGGGACATGAGCCGGGAGTTCATGGCCGCCGGGTTCGGGCTGTGTTCGGTGTCCTGCTGGCGCGTGCTGGGCATGCGCCCGTACGACGTGCAACTGGCGGCGGCCGGCGTGATGTTCCACGGGGCCTTGTGCGAACTGGCCACCGGGGAGGGTAAGACGCTGACGGCCACGCTGCCGGTCTTCCTGCGGGCACTGACCGGCAAGGGCGTCCACGTCGCCACGGTCAACGACTATCTGGCGAAGCGCGACGCCGAGCTGATGGCCCCGGTGTACGAGAAGCTCGGGCTGACCGTCGGCTTCCTGCAACAGAAGATGGAAGACGCGGAGCGGAGCGCGACCTACCGCAAGGACGTGACCTACGGCACCGCCTCCGAGTTCGGGTTCGACTTCCTGCGCGACCGGCTGAAGATGCGCGGCGGGCAGGTGGCCAGCACGCCGTTCTGGGGGCCGTGGACGGCCAAGCCGGGCCAGTCCCCGGCCGACCCGCGCGTGCAGCGCGGCCACTTCTTCGCCTTGGTGGACGAGGCCGACAGCATCTTCATCGACGAGGCCCGCACGCCGCTCATCATCAGCTCCCCGACGCGCGACGCCAAGCCCGAGGAGTGCGTCATGTACTACTGGGCCGACGGCATCGCCCGGGCCATGAAGCCGAACGTCCACTTCACGCACGACATCAAGAAGGACAAGATCGAAGTGACCGAGGCCGGCCGGTCGATGGCCCGCTACTCCAGCCCGCCGAGCGGCCCGCACGCCCCGGCCATGGACAAGTTGATCGAGGCCGTCGAGAAGGCGTTGCAAGCAAACTACCGCTTCGTCCTCGACCACCACTATATGGTCCACGAGGACAAGATCGTCATCATCGACGAGAGCACCGGCCGCCCCATGCCCGACCGCCAGTGGCGAGAGGGGCTTCACCAAGCGGTGGAAGCGAAGGAGAAATCGACCATCCACCTCGCCGCCGACCACGCGGCCTCCGTGACGTACCAGAGCTACTTCCGGCAGTACGTGTGCCTGGCCGGCATGACCGGGACCATCGTGCAGAACGCCCCGGAGATCAAGCGCGTCTTCAAGATGCGCGTGGTCCCCGTCCCCACGAACCGGCCCATCGTCCGCGAACTGCTGCCCGACTTGATCTACCCGACGGAGGCGGCCAAGTTCGACGCCATCGTGGCCGACATCAAGAAGCTGAAGTTGATCGGCCGCCCGGTGCTGGTCGGCACGCGCTCCGTCGAAAAGTCCGAAGCCCTCTCCCGCCGACTGACCGCCCTCGGCATCTCGCACCGCGTGCTGAACGCGAAGCAGGACAAGGAAGAAGCCTTGATCGTCTCCCAAGCCGGCCAGCCCGGCACGGTGACGGTGGCGACCAACATGGCCGGCCGCGGGACGGACATCAAGCTCGGGCCGGGCGTCGCCGACCTCGGCGGCCTGCACGTCATCGGCACCGAGCGGCACGAGGCCATCCGCGTGGACCGCCAGATGCTCGGCCGCGCCGGCCGCCAAGGCGACCCCGGCAGCGGCCAGTTCTACCTGAGCCTCGAAGACAAGCTCCTGGAAGCCTTGGGCACGGCCTTCCACCAACGCCTCATCGACCTCGGCAAGGCCGGCGGCACCCGCGACTGGAACCAGTTCCGCCCCCTATTCATGAAGGCCCAACGCCGCACCGAAAAGAAGCACTACCGCCAGCGGCTGGATCTCATGCACTACGAACGTCAACGCCGCGAGTTGTTGGGCGATCTGGGGGCTGACCCGTTCGTGGATTAACGCGGCCGAGGGGAATTGTTTAGCCGCGACGCGACGCTTCGGAGTGGAGCGCGGGCTGCCATCAATCAATCGCTCGCTACACGGCCGGCGACTTGATGCGTTCCGGCCCGCGCTCCACTCCGAAGCGT
>JAYUGD010000736.1:0-1396 GCA_043767785.1 Zavarzinella sp.
CCGGTCTTGCTCCTGACGGACTGGGACGACCAATCCCCGCGCGACCGCCCCGTCTGGGAAGGCATATTCGACGAATTTCAACTCGCGGCCTACGTCCTCAAGACCGGTGAGACTTGGTGGGCTGACCGGCCGGCCCCGGGCTTCGCCGACGTCCTCACGCCCGAAGCGTGGCTAATGGAAGCCGTCGTCCCGCACGTCCGCACCCGGTTGGCGACGGCCCCGCTCGGGCTGATCGGCATCGGCGCGGGAGGGCAGGGGGCTTTTCGGGTGGGGTTCAAACACCCCCGCGAGTTCCGGGCCGTCGCGGGGATCGAGTCGGCCGTCGATTTCCACGACTTGCACGGCCGCGGCACGGCGCTCGACGACATGTACGCGACCAAGGAACACGCCCGGCAGGACTCGCCCGTGTTGCACCTGCGCGGGTACGACGTGCCGCCGCACCTCTGGCTCGGCTGCTCCCCCGACAGCTTTTGGCTGCGGGGCAACGAACGACTCGCCGAAAAACTAAACGCCTTGGGCCTGCCGCACGTCACTGATTTCGGCACGGCCGTCTGCGGCCACTCGTGGGACTATTACGACGCCGTGGCCCCGCGGGCCGTCCGGTTCCTCGGGGAGGGGTTGCAGGCAGAATCCCGCAAGCTGGTGTGACGGATCAAATCGCCCCCTTGTTGACCATCTGACGAAGTCCCGTGAACAGGAAGCCCACGCCTGCCAGAATGGCGGACGCGCAGATCAATGCGACATCGATCCCCGGGCGGATGCCCTCTTTCGTCGCGTAAGCCAACGTCAGCCCGACGAAGCCACTGCCGATAACGGCCACCCCGGCGCCGGCCAACGCGGAAGCCGCCCAAAGGGAGGCGGGCCGTTCCGTTTCGCCCGCCCGGCCGCCGAGCGCTAACAGCCAACCAAACGACTTGGTGAGCGCTAGGTGAACCACGGCGGTCCCCAAGACGGAATTCCCCACTACCTTTCGGCCAGTCGGGTCGGTCAGCGTCACGGTTTGCGCCCCGGGGACTTCCATGTAAGTCGTCTGCGCCGCCACGTCTAACGCCCGCAGCACGGACACCCGCCGCGCTTGCAGCGGGTCTTTGGCGTCGTACTCCGCCTTCATCCGGCCCCCCGCGCCCGGCTCGATGCCGACGCGCTCGCGGATCAGCCTCGCGGGGAAGTAACACAGCAGCAGCGTAAACATGTACATGCCGAACACGCTGAGGCCCATGAAGATGGCAATGCCGGTGTGGAACAGGAAGGCCCAAATTAAGATGACCGGGCGGGCGCGCGTCCAGATCAAGAACGTGAACCCGACTTCCAAGCCGATCGTGAAAAACACGCCGAAGCCGCACAGCAGCATCACCAAGACCCGCTGGTCGGCCAAGGCGTGCATGACGTTCTCGTA
>JAYUGD010000737.1:0-4234 GCA_043767785.1 Zavarzinella sp.
GTCGGCCGTCTGCGACAAAAGCTGTTCGCCGACGCAACGGCGTAACAGTTTCGGGATGAACGCCAAACCCACGCAAGAGAAAGTTGAATACAGCCCACCGGACGGCTCTCCAAATCCCGCGTGGATTCGCGGGATTTGGAACGCCGGTGTTCGGGTGTCCAGTAAAAGATGTGGGGGATGATGAGCTGTCAGGCGTCGGGTGGTGCGCTAATGTCCAACACCCGACGCCTGACAGCGTCGGCTCGCCAAGTCGCCGATTACGCGGCGGCCCGTTGCACAGCCGGGCGACTCGCGGTCGTGGCCGTGAACCGCTGCCCGGTCTCCGTGCGGCGGAGGAGTTCCGGGGCCGGCCGGAACCGCTCGCCGTACCGCACCCGGAATTCGTGCAGCCGGTTGACGACCCGCAGCAGGCCCGTGTCGTCGGCCAATTTCAGCGGCCCGCCGAGCGAGCGGGGCCACCCCGTCGCCAACACCGTGATGTGATCCGCGAGCTGGTTCATCTCGGCGACTTCGTCGTCCGCGAGCCGGGCCGCCTCGTTCATCACCCGGTACAGGAGCCGGTCGCCCGCTTCGGCGAGGGCGTCGGGCACGTTCGCGATGTACGGCGCCTTGGTCTGCCGGTCGTGGTCCCGCCACAGGGCCATGCGGGCGACTTCGTTTTCCGTGCGCCAGAGGCCGTAGCGGTAAAAGCCTTCGCGGCTTTCCTTCCCGCGCCAGCCGTAGGGCCGAAACTTCTGGAACAACAGCGGCCGGGCGTAATAGTCGCGCCGGGCCAGTTGCAGTTGGGCGGTGAGGGTGGAGAGGTTCTCGAAGCCGATTTCATCGCACCACTCCAACGGCGGGCGGGCGAAGCCGAGATTCGTGGCCAGCCGGTCAATCTCCCGGGGGGAAAACCCGTCGGCGACGAGGGACACCGCTTCGGAGAGGTACGCCAGCAGCAGCGTGTTGGCGACCTGCCCCGGCTGGTCGGCCACGCGGAGTGGCAAGAACTTCATGCCGCGCAGCCACGATTCGACGCGGGTGAACGTGTCATCCGCCGTTCCCGGCCCCGCCGATAGTTCAACGAGGTCGGCCCGCAGGGACCATTCCGGGCAGTGCAGGCCGACGACAGCCGAGGCGTTCGGCAAGTCGTCCTGCACGTCGCCGACCGTGACGCTGTGGCCGACCAACGCAACGGCCGTCCGCGGGGACAGCCGGCCGGCGACGACCGCGAGTTGCCGGCGCACGTCCGCCGGGTCTTCGCCGGGGACCAGCAGCAAATCGACCGGCAATCGGTTTTCCGCGTCGCCGCCCCGCGCCCACTCGGCGTCCGAAGCCATGACGGTCACGGCAAGGCCGCGTGCTTTCAGCCCGTTCACCAGCGGCGATTTGTCCGCCCCGGCCCCAAGCCAACCGACTCGGCGAATCGGCACGGCGTTCTGGCCGGTCACAGTCTCCACGAAGTCACGGACCAAGTTCAGCCGGTTCCGCGTGCCGGGATTGGCCAAGAGGCCGCACATCGCCCGGCGTTCCGCGACATGGCACTCCACCAGCGACCGCAGCCGATAGCTCGTCAACTGATCAAAGTGGTCCGACATCGGCGAGGAACGTCGCCCGGCCCCATTGCCCGCCAGGACGCGGGCCAACCCGGTTCGCACTCGCTGCACGACCGACTTTCGGATTTGTTTCCCGTCGGCAATCCGGGCCAGAAGTCGGCGAAGGCCGATCTCCGCGCCCGCCTCCGGCAAGACCACGTCGGCGATCCCGCGTCGGCCGGCGGATGAAGCGTCGAGGGGTTCGCCCGTTCGGTAGAGTTTCCGGGCCGTCGCGGCGCCGGCCTTGGCCGTCAGCCGATAGGCGCCGCCCCAACAGGGGATCAGCCCGCGTTCGTGACTGTCGAGCCGGAAACTCGCGGCCGGCCGATTGACTGCGATGAGGTGAGTACACGCCATCGCGATTTCCAGCCCGCCGGATTCGCACGCCCCCTCCACGAAGGCCAGACTCGGCATCGGCAACTCGGCGATCTTGCGGGTGAGTTCCTGCCCGCGCATCACGGCCGCCGCGATTTCCGTGGATGACTTCAACCCGGCCCACGTGGCGGCCTCCACGCCGCGACAAAAGACGTCCGGCGTCCCGCCTCGAATGACGAGCGCTTCCAGGAACCGCATCTGGCCGACGCGGTCGATCAGCAGGGCCAGTTCGTTGACGAGCGGCAGCGTGAGCGTGCGGTCGGGGCGGGAGGAGAGGTCCAGCCAGAGAGTGGCGACGAGTTCGTCCGTTTCCAGCCGAAAGTTCGGCGATTCGTACAGCATCACGGGACGGATCCTTCCGTTGCGGGCCGGCGCATCCTGCGCCAACCGGCATTGTGCCCCGCGACAGCCGAATCGGTCAAGGCGAATTGAGAAGCGTCAAAAAACAAGACTCACCACAAAAGCACAAAGGTCGCACAAAGTTCCACCAAGAAGACAGAAGAGAAATTTCTTCTTCGCTCTTCTCTGTGAACCTTTGCGTGACCTTTGTGTGACCTTTGTGGTGAGTCTTTTATTCGAAGTTGGGCAGCCAGCCGCGGCGGAGTTCTTTGCCGCGGACGACGAAGAACCGCACGGGGGAGAAGCTGGCCAAGTCGGCGTGGCCCAGCACGAAGCTCACGTTGTCCGCGGTAATCGTCTCCCACTGGTGCAGGCCGATCAGGATGTCCCCGCGCTGGAAGCCGGCACGGGCGGCGGGGCCGTCGGCCGAGACTTCCTTGATGAGCAGGCCGCCGCGGAGTTCCTTGTTCACGTGGTTCACGGCCTCGGGCGTAACGGCTTCCAATTTCAAGCCGAGCTTCTTCCAAATCACGTCCCCGCCGCCCGCGTTGGCGTTGGCGACCGTCGTGGCGGGAACGGTGCGGCCGGCGCCGTGCAGGGCCAATTCGGCTTTGACGGGGCCACCGCTCCGTTTCACCAGCACGTCCAGCTTGGCGTTCTCGGCCGTCTCCAAGAAGGCCCGCTCGATGTCCATCAAGCACTTCACGGGCACGTCGCCGACCTTGTCCACCACGTCGCCGGTCTTGAGGCCGGCCTGCTCCGCGGAACTCTTCGGCTCGACGCTGTCAATGACCACCCACCGCTTGGTCGGGGCCTCCGAGGAATCGACCATGTCGCGGCCGACGATGCCGTGGGACTGGCCCCGTTTCTTGGCGCCGATCATCTCGGACGTGGTCTTGAGCACTTGGTCGATGGGCAGGGCGAAGGCGATGTTCTGGGCGTTGGCCCGGATGGCGACATTCACGCCGATCAACTCGCCGTGGACGTTCAGCAGCGGCCCGCCCGAGTTGCCGGGGTTGATGCCGGCGCTCGTCTGGATCAGGGACTTGTACGAGACTTCCTTGTTCAGCGTCACGTCCCGCTTCAGGGCGCTGACGATGCCCGTGGTGACGGTGTGCTCGTACCCGAAGGCGTTGCCGATGGCGATGACCGGCTCGGCCAGCATCAGGTCGGACGACGTGCCCAGCGGGATGACCTGCAGCGGCTTGACCGGGTCGATTTTCAGGACGGCCAAGTCGTTCTCGGGGTCGCGGGCGATGATCTTGGCCGGCAGGCTGGTGCCGTCCACCAACCGGACCCGCAGGAGGTACACGTCATCCACGACGTGGTAATTCGTGATGAGGTAGCCGCGAGGGTCAATGATGATGCCGGTGCCCATGCCGTTGACGCGGTGCTGCGTCTGGGCGAGGTCCGTCCGGGGGTTGAACGGCTTATTATCGCTGACCGTCCGCTCGCTGTGGATGTTGACCACACAGGCCTTGACGCGGTCCACCACTTCCACGACTTGCGTCTTACGCGGGCTGCCGAGGCTAGTGGGCGTGACCTTGGGGAAGTTCAGCTCGTCGCCCCACGCGGGCGCGGCCCACGGGGCAACGCCCGCGAGGGCGACCGCGACCGCGGACGCGAACACACCCCGCCGGCCCCGCGAGATCAACGTTGCAAGCATGTCTACCCCAGAGTCTGGCGGCCCCGCGGCGGCGATCCGTCGCCCACCACGGCAGGGTCCGCAGATTCAAGGATCGACCCGTTCCCCGCGAATCTCCATCTCCCCGGGCTTTCCCGGCCGGTCAGAATCCCCCGAAACAACCCGTCGCGCCAGTCTTACGGGTCGGTCGTCCGGTGCCGGCTGGATGGGGCGGGACGGCTATTTCAATTCCCCACAAGAAGTTTTCCCTCACGATGGTGATTTCACCCGCAGAACGCCCACGGACGGCCGTCCGTGGGCG
>JAYUGD010000738.1:0-1395 GCA_043767785.1 Zavarzinella sp.
CCACCCGGGGCCTTACGGCCCTCGGCTCACTTCGGCCATTCGTCATTGGTCATTTTGCCCCGCCGGCCCAACGCATCCCCGTCGGCCGGGTTGTATAATGCAGGAAACCAGGCCGACACGCCTTTAGCCCCACTCGGGGAGGAACCTACGCATGCTCTCTCTACTTCGCCGGGCGGCCCTCGGCGTTTTGGCCCTCGCGGGCATGGCTTTGCTCGTCGGCCCCGGCCAGCCGGCCTTCGCCCAGAAGGACAAGAAAGACGACGTCTCCGAAAACGTCCTGAGCTTCGCGACCAGCGACGGCCTCGCCCTTGGTGCCTTGTGGTATCCGGCGAAGGACCCCAAGGCCCCCGCGGACGCCGTGATGATGTTCCCGCGGCCGGGCGGGGCCGTCACCAAGCAGTGGATCGACCTGGCCGAGGCCATGTCGGCCAAGGGGTTCGCCGTGCTGCTGTTCGACTTCCGCGGGTGCGGCATGAACGGCCCGGCCCCCAAGGGCAAGGAGCCGATCCCGGAGCCGTTCTACATCAAGGGCCGCGGGGAGCGCATCATCACCGACGCCAACCAGTTCTTCAACGAGAAGTTCAACACCGGGTTCAGCCGGCAGGCCGTCGAGAAGCTCGGCCTGAACTACAAGACGTTCACGGACCGCCAGAAGGACGCCGTGTTCAACGACCTCCTGGCCGCCCGCTTCTTCCTCGACAAGAAGAACGACGCCAAGGTGTGCAACACCAACCGCATCTGGATCGTGACGGAGAAGGAGGGCTACCAACTGGCCATGGCCCACGTCGCCTTCGAGACGCACCGGTACACGATCTTCCCGGAGCAGAACAACATGGCCAAGCAGGACCCGACCCGGGCCGCCAAGGACTACGCCGGCATCGTCGTCTTGTCCCCCAGCGACAACCTGCCGATCGCCACGACGCAGATCAACAAGGGGTTCGCCAACAAGCTGTTCCTGGACGTGAAGTCGGCCGTCGAACACATCGAGCGCCGCATGGCCATCGTGTGCGTCTACGGCAAGAGCGAGGGCCAGGGGAAGGCGAAAGCACTCGTCACCAAGGCGGTGGCGATGAACCCCACCGGGACGGGCGGGACGTCGGAAGACGAACTGAAGCGCAAGTTCAAGTACTTCATCGAGATCGACAACAGCAAGGTGAAAGGCACGCCGACCGGCATCGATCTGATCGACGCCACGGACAGCCTGGGCGTGAAGGCCGCGCTGGTTGACCGGATCACCGACATCGCCAAGGTCGGCCAAGACTTCGGCAAGGACGACACCAAGCGCAACGCGGACGCGACGAAGACCGTCCCGCGGTCGCCGATCATGAACAGCCGATAAGAAACGCGGAGTTCGGAATTCGGATTGCGGAATGTAAAACGGCAAAGGGCCGCGGC
>JAYUGD010000739.1:0-4224 GCA_043767785.1 Zavarzinella sp.
GAAGGTCACAGACCGCTTAAAAGCGCGACTCCAACCCCGCCGCCTGACAGCAGTCGATTCGTTAGGGCCTTCTCACGCGGCTTGCCCGTTCGTATACCCGTAAGCGCCGACAATTCAACCAGAGACTTGAGATGGCTTCGATCACGCCTTTGGGACCGCTCGTCTTTAACCAAGCCCTCGATGACCCCGAGAACGTCAGCGCGGTCGTCGTCGTGGGGGACTACCTCGTCGTCGGGGGGGACGAGACCGACCGCGTCCAAATCCTGAAACGGAACGGGGACGCCTACGACGTGATCCACGACCTGCCGCTCAACACGACCGGCGACGAGATTGATATTGAAGGGCTCACTTACGACGGAACCCATGTGTACGTCATCGGCGCGCATTCGAAGACGCGCGACAAGGTGAAGCCCGAAGAAAAGACGTATGCGCAGAATCGCAAGGCGTTGAAGGACTTGGACAATCACCCGGAACGCGATGTGTTGTGCCGGTTCGCCTTGGGCGCCGACGGCGCGCCGTCGGGCCTCGTGTCCGCCTCGTTGCGGTCCGTGATCGACGCGGACGACATCTTGAAGCGCTTCGTTCCGATCCCCAGCAAAGACAACGGCGTCGACATCGAAGGCTTGGCGGCCCACGGCGGATCCGTGTACGTCGGCTTCCGCGGGCCAGTGCTGCGGGGCGTGTGGGCCACCGTCCTCAAATGTCGGTTCGGGAACCCCGTGACGAACCCGGAACTGCTCTTCCTCACGCTGGGCGGCCTCGGCTGCCGGGACTTGGTCCGCGTCGCCGGCGGCTTCCTCGTGCTGGCGGGGCCGGTCGGCGAAGGCCCGCCGATTTTCCGCGTCTTCTTTTGGGACGGCAAGGACTGCGTACCCGGCACGGACCGGCCGGCGGCCGACACCGGCAAGACCGAGTTGTTGGGTGAGGTGATTCCGGCCGGCAACGCGAAGCCGGAAGGCATGGCCGTGTTGAGCGAGAACGGGAACACTTACGACGTGATGATCGTCTCGGACGGCGTCACGAACGGCGCCCCGACGACGTATCGCATTGTGCGGTAATCATTCGGGCCGCAATCCGAACTCATCGCCGGCACGGACTGATTTCTGCTCTGCGACGGCACGCCGCTTATCGGTACAATGGCGTTGGAGGTTCCCCATGTTGACTATCACTGTCCCGCCGGAACTGGCGATCCCCTTGGCCGAGGAAGCCGGCCGCCGGGGGACGACGCCGGAGTTGCTGGCCTTGGAGGGCGTCCGCAGCGTCCTCCCCGAGAAGCGTTCGCCTCCGCCGGCCGCCGCTTCCCTGCTCGACTTTCTCGCCGGCTACGTCGGCACCGTCGCGGGGTCGAGTGAACCGTTCTCGCAAGATTGCGGGAAGAAGTTTGCGGACGGCTTGGCCGCCAACCGGCCCGCCCGCCCATGACGCTCACCGACACCGGCCCCTTGGTGGCCCTCATCAACCGCAACGACCCGTACCACCAAGCGGCCCTCGCGGCGGCGGCGGACTTGCCGCCCGGCCCACTGGTGACGACGTGGCCGTGCTTCACCGAGGCGATGTACATGATCGGCAGGGCGACCGGATTTCCCGGTCAAGACTCGCTGTGGGGACTGCGCGCCGCCGGCCGCTTGGTGGTGCGGGAGGCGGGCGACGGCGAGGCCGAGCGGATGGCCGAGTTGATGCGGGTATACAGCGACCTGCCAATGGACTTGGCGGATGCGTCGGTCGTCGCGGCCGCCGAGGCGCTGGGCGAGCGGCGCGTCTTCACGTTTGACGGCCATTACCGCATCTACCGTCTGCGGGACGGCTCGACACTGGAAGTCGTGCCGTAGCGGCTCGTCACGTGGTCCGATATCGCAAGCAGTTTTTTCCTCGGCATGGTTGTTACACGCCTTCCCCGTTGACAGCCGTGAGCAACGCGGCGACGATGCACTTCGGCAATCACACGGGAGACAGGGCGATGAAGCGATGGATACTCCTCGGCATGGCAGTGATCGCCGTCAACGCAGTTGCCGCCCCATATGAGGTTCTCGGGGTGAAACTCGATGTCGTCGCGGCTCAGGAGACCCCGGAGGTCATGCTCGGGGAGCCGGGGTTCGTGAAGTTCAAGGTGTGCAACCCGTCGGGCCGGCCGCTGTGGCTGGAGCTGGGCGGGGACTACCGGAACCGCCTCGGCCGGCCGAACTCGTTCCGCATCGAGACCGTCGGGCCGGACGGCAAGAAGGTGGCGCAGCCCGACTCCGGCATGGACATGGGCGGGATGATTCACGAGGTCAAACTCCCGGCGAAAGGGGAGGGGGCCGTCGATCTGTTCCTGCCGCACTGGGCCACGTTCGAGAAGCCCGGCACGTACACCATGACCATTCGCCGCAAGCTAACCGTGTTTGAACGCAACGCCGCGAACATGGCCGGCAAGTCGGGCAGTGTCGAGGTGACGGCGACGGCGACTGTCACCGTCGTCCCCGCGGACGCGGCCAAGATGGGCCATCTCATCGACCGCCTCGGCCAGCAGATGGTCGCCCGCGGCGCCGAGTACGAACGGGCCGAGAAGATGCTGACGGCCATCCGCGACGAGCGGGTCGTGCCGCACTTCGTCGCCCTGGCCGAACTGCCCCACGACAGCCCCCGCGCCGCCGCCTGTGACCCGCTCGGGCGGTACAACAGTGACCCGGCGTTCGCGGCCCTCAAGAAGCTGTCGAAGACGACCGCGGCCGAGGTCCGCGACGGCTCGACGACGCTGGCGCTGGCCGAGTCGTCCGCCGACGGCGTCCGCCACTCGGCGGCCCACGCGCTCGGCACCAGCCCGCACCCGAAGGCCCTGCCGTACTTGTGGACGCTCGTCGATGATCGCTACTACGGCGTGCGGATGACGGTCCTGCACAAGGCGTTTGAGGTGAAGACGCCGGAGGCGAGGGCCATCGTCCGCAAGTTGACGGCGGACGAGAACGAGCGGGTCCGCGACGAGGCGAAGCGGTATCAGAAGTTGTTGGACGCGGGGGCGGACAAGTAGGCGAGTCGTGTCAGAATCCGTTTAGCCGCGACGCGGAGTCTTCGGAGCGGAGCGCGGACTCCCACTCGGAAGAACATTCAACCACGAATAACACGAATGACACGAATTCAAGACACAGAAATTCAGTGGGAGTTTTTCGCGCGGCTCTGATTTATTCGTGTTATTCGTGTTATTCGTGGTTAAGTCGTCTTTGGGCCGCAAGCCCGCGCTCCGCTGCGCAAAGCCTCCGCGTCGCGGCTAAACGGGTTCCCTGTTACTCCTTCGGCGTCCGCAACCCCACCACCAGCAGCAACGCCATCAACCCGGCGAAGGCCAACACGCTCGGCCATTCCGGTTGGGGCTTCGTCAATTTCGCCTCCGCGGGGAGTTCCTTCGGCAGTTCCAGCACGGCGGCGTTAGACTTGAACAGTTGCGGGGCCTTGCGCTCGCGGCCGAGGAGTTGGCCGGCCAGCTTGGGCAGTGGGGTGTCGGTTTCAACGATGAAGCGGGCCGGGATCTTGATCTCGGTGTCGCCGGGGACGGCGACGGTCAGCGGGTCGGCCCCCTCCTTGACGCCGAGCGCGATGGTGTTCAGTTCGGCGATTTGCTTCGCCGTCTCGGGCGACGGGTCGTTGTAAATGTCCTTGGCGATGGCCCCAATGGTGGTCGGCTTGCTGACCGTCAGTGGCTCCACGCCCGGCACCTTCAACGCGGTCCCGGCCTTTACCGTCACCCAGTTGTACGGCTCGTTTTCGCTCAACTCCTTGATCTCATCGCGCAGTTTGTTTAACGCGGCCACCTTCTTCTCGGACGGCGACTGTTCTTCCGGCCGGGCGGCCACTTTCGGCGGCGATTTGAGGATGACCTGCATTCCCCCCGGCGGCGTAACCGAGGCCTTGATGAGCTTGGCGACCTCAGCCATCATCACGGCTTCGGCACGGGCAACCTCGGCTTCCAAGGCGGCCCGGTCGTAGCCGAGTTGCCGCTGGGCGTATTCGTCGGCGGCTTGCTCCAGCGTGGCGGCGTGGCCGAAGGGGGCCGTGCCGTACTGGTATTGGGCCATGTCTCCCGGCAGGTCTTCGCTGAAGGCCATGAACGCCAGCAGCATGCCGGCGATGGACCCGCCGGCGATGTACCCGGAGGCCATCAGCACGCCGCCGCTGGTTTCCGTCTTGCGCAGCGCTTCCAACTCGGCCGCCGCCCGCTTCTCCGGGTCGTTGCCGGCGGCCTTGATCGCC
>JAYUGD010000740.1:0-4221 GCA_043767785.1 Zavarzinella sp.
AGAACTCGGCCCCCCGCGCCCGCGCGGCGTGCCTGTTGGCGTCCTTGGCCACGAATTCGACTTCGTCCCCGAGCCGGACAATCCCGAACCGGCCCCGGCGCTTTCCTTGAACGACCGAGCAGTCGTAGTCCGCGTACTCGACGTTTACCGGGGCGTGTGGCCACGTATGGCCGTCCAAATTCGGCCCGTCGAGGACGACGAACACGCTCGCCAGCCCGCCGTCCGGAGCAATCTCCGGGGCGAGCGGGTTCGGCGTCGGCGACTCGGGGAGCAGATAAAACCGCGAGAACGGACGCAGCAGCGGCGGGACTGTCGGCTTCGGCCCGGTCCACGTCACGCGGCCGGTAACGGCCGTTCCCGGAATCGTCGGGCGGGGCGATTCGTCTTTCTTGGAGTGCGAAGAAATGATGGGGTACAGGGCGTTCGGCGTCGTCCCGGCCCGCAGCGTCCAAATGAGGAAGCCCGCCGCCACGGCCGCCGCCGCGAGTTTCCAATGTCGTCTCATGTCGCCCCGTCCTTGGATCACCCCGCCCGGTTTTTCTACCGGATTGGCGGCCCGTTTCACGGGGCGAGTTGCATCTCGGCCCCGGCGGACTAGAGTTGTCGTTGGTTGACGACTCGACTCCCAGCGGAAACGGCGAATGTTCGAACGCACCCGTAACTTTATCCGGCAGTTCACGCTCAAGACCAGCCGCAACCCGGAGGACCGCCGCGCGCACCCGCGGTACCCCACGGAGATTCGCACCGTTTGCCGGCCCGTGGCCGACGGCACGGAGTTGCACGCCGTCATCCGCAACGTGTCCCGCTCCGGCGTGAGTCTGGAGATGGCGGCCGACCTGACGCCGGGCACGATGGTCCGCGTGGACGTGCCGCACGCGGCGGATTCCGCCCACACCGTCACCCTGCTGGCGTGCGTCATGCACGTTTCGCCGCTGGCCGAGAATAGCTGGGCGTGCGGGTGCATGTTCTCGCTAGAACTGGACGACGACGAGTTGGCCATTTTCGGCGGGCAAAAAGCCCAAGGCGCGCACGGCGACCAGCGGGCGTGGATCCGCCACCCCGTTCACGGGACGGCGGAGTACCGCGTGGTGCCGGCCGAAGGCGAGGAACAAGTGTTGACGGCCGAAGTGGTCGATCTGTCCCCGTGCGGCGTCGGCCTGCTGCTCGACCGGCAGTTGGAGCCTGGTAGCGTTTTGAGTCTGTCCCTGCACCGGGCGAAGGACAAGCCCTCGCTGGCGATGCTGGCGTCGATCGTGTATTTGACGGATTGCTCGGACGGGAAGTGGGCGGCCGGGTGCAACTTCATCCGCGAGTTGACGCACGACGAACTCAAGTCCATCGTTTAATCGTTCTTGATGAGCGGCAGCCCGAGCCGACCTGTTTCGGCGTCCGCCGCGCCCGGCTTACACCGGCCGCAGCCCGACCCGCACCCCTTCCCCGACCACGCGGAGCGCACGACTTTAGCGAACTGCCACACAACAGCCGAGCCGGCGACGGCGATCAACGCGAGCGTGAGCGGGTATTGCCAATCCATTGCGTCTCCCTTCGTGTCAGCCAATGAACAGCTTGCCAATTTGAAAGCTCACGAATGCCCCCAAGTAGGCGAGAGTCGTCATGTAGGCGAACGTGAAGGCCGGCCACCCCCACGACTTGGTCTCCCGCCGGATCACCGCCAAGGTGGAGGCACACTGGCAACAGAGGGCGAAAAACACCAACAGGCTGACGGCCACGGCCACCCGGTACTTGCCCGTCACCGGATTCTCGGACCACTCTTCGGAAATCGCTTTGCCCAGCGGCGGCCCGTCGTCGCCTTCTTCAGTTTGGCCGGCGATTTCCCCCTGATTATAAATGATGCCCAGCGTCCCCACGACGACTTCGCGGGCCGGGAAGCTCGCGAGCGCGGCCATGCCGATTTTCCAGTCCCAGCCTAAGGGGGCAAAAACAGGTTCCATCGCCCGCCCGGCCCGGCCCAGGAAACTTTGCCGTTTCCACGCGCCGTCCAAGGCGTTGATCTCGGTCTGCTTGGCAACCCGCGTCTCGCGAAGGCTTCTGTTCGCCTCAGACTCGTCCTCCGACTTCTTTTCTGGCTTCGGCATGTCGTCCAATTCGGCCCGCATGGCGTCCAACGTCACGTCGTATGAAGTCCCGTCCTCGGCGTGGTGCGGGAAGTACAAGAGGGCCCAGATTAACACCATCGACGCCAGGATGATCGTGCCGGCCCGGTGTAAGAACGCCCAACCGGCTTCGATCATGCGTCGGATCACCGTGCGGAACTGCGGCAGCTTGAAGGACGGCATCTCCATCACGAACACCGGCGTCTCGCCGCGGAGCAGCGTTCGCTTCAACAGGAGCGCGACCAGCGGAGCCGTCACGAAACCGATCATGTACATGCCGAAGAGGACGAGGCCGGGGAGCCACCACGGGTCGCTGAGGAACGTGCCGATCAGCAAGAAGTACAGCGGCAGCCGGGCCGAGCAACTCATCAGCGGGGCGACGAGGATGGTGGCGAAGCGATCCCGGCGATTCTCGATGGTGCGGGTCGCCATGATGCCGGGGACGGCGCACGCCACCGAGGACAACAGCGGGATGAACGACTTCCCGTTCAGCCCGCACTTCGCCATGATCTTGTCCATCAGGAAGGCGGCGCGGGCCATGTAGCCGCAGTCCTCCAAGACGGCGACGACCGCGAAGAGGATCAAAATCTGCGGCAAAAAAACGAGGACGCCCCCCACCCCCTTCAACACGCCGTCCTTGAGCAGACTACGGAACGGGCCCGGCCCCAGCACGTTGTCGAGTCGGCCGGCCAGCCAATCACGGCCCTCGGTGATCAAATCCATCAACGGTTTCGCGCCCACGAAGATCGACTGGAACAGGGCGAACATCAGGACGAAGAAAATCAACGTCCCCCAGACGCGGTGGATCAGCACGCTGTCCAGACGGTCGCTCACGGTACGAACCCGGTGGGCGGGCCGTTTGACGGCCGGGCCGATGTGTTCGCGGATCCACGAATAGCGCGTGCGGGCCTCCACGCCCGGCACCCCCATCTTCAAATCGGAAAGCCGTTCGCGGGCGGCGGCCACGTCCTGCGCGGCCTCGGGGGGAAAGCGGCCGGAGAGAATTTTTTCCGTGTGTCCGCCGACATCCAGCAGCCATCGGGCCAGCATGAACTCTTCGATCTGGTCGCCGGTCAGCCCACGCAAGCGGGCGAGTTCCTCGGCGAACGCGGCGGGAAAGGCGATCTTGGTGGGCGGCACGGCACCGACGGCGGCGGCCACGGCCTTCTTCAAGTCGTCGAGGCCGTGGCGACGGTTCGCCTGCACCGGGACAATTGGCAGCCCCGTCGTTTGCCGCAGCTTTGCCACGTCCGTTAGGATGCCTTGAGTCTTGGCCACGTCCGTCATGTTGAGGGCCACGACGACGGGCCGGCCGAGTTCCATCAGTTGCGTCGTCAGGTAGAAGTGACGCTCCAAGTTGCTCGCGTCCACCACCGAGACGATCACGTCCGGCCGGGGGTCTTCGGCCAAGTGGCCGAGCAGCAGGTCTACCGACACCATTTCGTCGATGCTGCGCGGCGCGAGGCTGTACGTCCCCGGCAAGTCGATGACCGTGTACGTGGTCCCGTCCGCGGCCGTCATGGCGCCGTGCTTCATCTCCACCGTAACGCCGGAGTAATTGCCGACGCGCTGGTTCATCCCGGTGAGGGCGTTGAACAGCGTCGACTTCCCGGTGTTCGGGTTGCCGACCAAGGCGACGGTGACGGTGCGGGCGCCCATGAGTCTCTGAGGGAGTCGGGTGTGTGGAGAAAATATCTCAGGCGGGCGGGTGCAGACGGATCGACGCGGCCTCGGCCTTGCGTAGGCTCAGGCGGGTGCCGCCAATTTGAATCTCAATGGGGTCGCCGAGGGGAGCCTTGGCGAGGACTTCGACCGTCTCCCCCTCCAACACGCCGAATTCCATGAGCCGTTGCTGCAAGGCCGGCGGCCCGGCGACGGCCTCGATGACCGCAGTCGTGCCGGGGTCGAGTTGGTCGAGCGTCCTCATGCCCGTCTCGGCACGGCGACGGGCTGGACCATGATCTGAGAGGAGGCGTCGCCGCGTAGGCACAGTTTGCAGCCGCCCACTTGCAGAAGGCACGTGCTGCCCGCCTGGAGCATTTGGACGCGGGAGCCGGTCCGCAAGCCGAGTTCGGCCATCCGGCACACCCAGTTGTCTTCGCCGAAA
>JAYUGD010000741.1:0-11434 GCA_043767785.1 Zavarzinella sp.
AAGCGGTCGTCTCGGTCGGGAAGCCGGTCCTCACGCGGAGCGTGAGGAGTACATTGGGCCGACCACCGGTGGCATCATTCTTGGCCGCGTGCCGTATAAATTGCTCATCAGTTCGTCGTAAAACTCGTGGAACGCCGTCAACATTTGCCCGCGTGAGTATTCGGCTTCGACGCGGCGCCGGGCCGAACGGCCCATCACCCGTCCCAAATCCGCATCGCCCAACACTCGTCGAATCGCATTTTCCAACGCCGCCTCATCATTGGGCGGCACGATCAACCCGTCTACCCCGTCCCGAATGAGCGTCGCATTCGCTCCGACATCAGTGGCGATGATCGCCCGACCGGCGGCCATGTATTCCAGGACGGCATTCGACAACGATTCGGAATGGGACGGCAGCACGGCCACATCCACGGATTCGAGGAACGCCGGGATGTCCCGCACCGACCCGCGCAGAACCACACGGCCGTGCAGGTTCCGGTCGGCGATGAGCCGTTCCAGTTCCGAGCGTTGGTCCCCTTCCCCGGCGACTTCGAGCGTGATTTGCGGGTAGTCAGCCGTCACGCGGGCCATGACGCGAATCAGACCGTCCACGTTCTTGATCGTCCGCAAGTTGCCGACCATGCCGAACCGCACGTCGGCCCGCCGAAGGTCCGGCCAGCGCCGAATCGGGAAGCGGTCCAGATCGACGCCGTTGGTGATGACGGCCACGGCCCGCGCCGGCGTCCGCTCGGTTTGGATGATGGCGTCCCGCCCGGCTTCGCTGTTGGTCAACGTTCGGGTGCAACACTTGCCGACCAGGCGGCCGAGCCAGCGGTGTTTGGGGGTCAGCCAATAGCCGACGTTGTTCCGTACCCGCACGACGCGGCGAATGCCGCACAGGCGCGCCAAGGGGGCGGCGAAGTAGGTGCTGTCCAAGAAATAGGTTTGCACGATCTGAACGCGGTGCCGACGCCAAAACCGCCGCAGGGTCAGCGCGCCGGAGAGGGCCTTTCGGCCGACGAGGTGATCCACGCCCAACACAAGTGTCGGGCAGTCGTCGGGGAGGAGACCCTGAGAAACCTCGTCTGTCCCGTTGAGCAGGCACAAGACCGGCCGGACGCGGGAACGGTCCAACCCGCGGATCAGGGCCAGTAACTGCGACTCCGTCCCCGCCCGGCTCAAGGCGTCAATCACGAAACACACGGAGATCGGCCCCGTGGTTTTCGAGCGGAGCGGCAACCTCGTCGTGGAGCGGAGCATCAACATGGCTGCATCGCCTCCACTCGTTCAACCGATGTCAGCTTGTCGATGATCTCGCGGTAGGCCGTCGCTTGGGCCGGGAAGCTGAAATGGGTTTCCATGTGGCGCCGGGCGGCCTGCCCTAACTGTTCGCGTCGGTGCGAATCAGTCGCCAAACGGATGATCGCTTCGGCCATTGCTTCCGCGTCCCCCGCGGGAACCAGTAACCCCGTTTCGCCGTCGATGACGGCCTCCGGTGTCCCCCCGACGCGGGTGGCGACGCACGGAATGCCGGCGGCGGCGGCTTCCAACACCACGTTCGGCAACCCTTCGGTGAACGACGGCAACAGCAGTACATCCGCGTCCGCCATCAGGTTGTCAATGTCCGACCGGAAGCCCAGAAATTCGATGCGCTCGATCACCCCGCGCTGACGGGCTTCCCGTTCGATGCCGTCCCGCAGCGGGCCGTCGCCGGCCATCCGAAAATGCACATGGGGACACATACGGCCAACGGCTTCCGCGACGGCCGGGAGCAATTGAAACCCTTTTTCCGGGCTGAGCCGGCCGGCCGCCAACACGGTGACGGCCGAGCGCGGGCCGCGCCGTCTCGGGGCAAAGTCGCCGAGCCGGGCCGAATTGTGAATGACCGACATCCGCGCGGGCAAAACGCCCGTCTTCCTCACCTTGGCGGCTTGGCCGTGCGAGACGCACACCACATGGTCGAGCCGCTTCAAATTCCAGCGGTCGAGGCGTTCGTACTGCCGAACCTTCCACGTTTCCCCCGTCCACCCCCGCGACACGCCGACAACGGGAATGCCGGCCCGTCGCGCCGCGATCCGGCCCAGCAAGCCCGCCTTGTAGCCGTGAACGAAGAGGATGTCCGTCTCGGTGAGGAGAACGCCAATATCGCGCAGGGTCTTTCGGAATGCCGGCGTATCGTGGTCGAGTTGGACGGCCGCGAACCCGGCGGCCGTCGCCCGCCGCAAAAAGTCGTGGCACCGGCCCCCTTCGGCGAAGCTGGCGAAGACGGTGTCGATGTCCGGGGCCAAGTATTCGGCCAGCCCGAGCATTTGCCGCTCCGGCCCGCCGAAAAACGTGCTGGCGGTAAGGTGGACAATCCGTGTCAAAGGCCGCATCCTTCGGGCGCGTCGTGGGTGGTAAAAGTGTACGTTAACCGGCCCTGCCCTGTCGAGACCAAAGGCCATCACAACGTATAGGAACGCCGTCGCCCACCCGCTACTCCGAACCGGCCACTTTGCCCGGATTTGGGTGAATCGGTCGCGCGCAATGGCAGAGTGGCTGGCAGGGCTTCACAATTCCTTCACAATGCGGCTCAACGACGCTCACATTGGCGGACTTCTGCCCTTGACCGCGTTCTTCGGGGAGCGTATTCCCCGCGGACCGGGAACCGCCTCCAAACGGTTCCCGCGTATCGCCATGGACGGCGAAGGGGGCGGCGGTGATTCGACCATTGACACGACTGTTGTGGACGTGTGCGGGCGTGGCCGCCCTCGGGGTGACGGGTTGTGCAGGGACGTACGACCTCGTCACCAGTCAACGCTTCCGGGCGAACCCGTTCGGGACGCTGTTCACGTCGGAAGACCCCATCCTCGTGCTGGAGTCAAACCCCGAAGGGGACGAGCGCGTCCGGGCGATGAATAACCTGAAGGAACCGGCCCGCCACGGCGGGTCCGCGGCCGAACAGGACAAGGTCATCGGCCTCTTGCAGACGAGCGCCACCACGGACCGGCGCTCCTTCTGCCGGCTGGCGGCCGTGAAGGCGTTGGCCGACTTCGAAGACCAGCGCTGCGTGCCCATTCTGTTGGCCGCCTACCGCAACTCCCCATTCGACGCCCCGCCGGAATTTGGGACGGGAGTCGCCCAGGCGGGGGGCAATGGCCGCAGCACCACGTTGTCCACCTTCACGCCCGAGACGGTGACGGTCCTGCAATGCCGGATCGTCGAAACACTCGGCAAGCACCGCCACCCCGAAGCGCTGAAACTGCTCTGCGAAATCGCCCTCAACGGCGCCGTCAAGCCAGCCCAAGCCGTGGAGCAAGCGGGCTTTCTCGGGGAACACATGGGGCCGACGGAGTCCAACCGCATGGACGTGCAATTGGCCGCGATCCGGGCGCTCGGCAATTTCACCGGCGACGACCAAGCCGCCCAAGTGCTGATTACCGTGATGCAGCGCGAAAAAGACGTGGCCATCCGCGGCCGCACGCACGAGGCGCTGGTCAGCATTACGGGCCAAGACCTGCCGGCCGACCCGCCGGCGTGGGTCGAGTGGCAAAAGAGCGGCGGCAAAATGCGGAAGGCCGGCCTGTTCCGCTAATCGGTCAGCGGCCGATGACTTGCTGGTAAATGCCCGCCATGCGGCCGGCCTTGGCCGCCCACGTGTGACGGGCGGCGACCGTGGCAACCGCTTTCTCGCCCATCGCCCGACAGGCGGCGGGGTCTTGGGCCAGCCGTTCCATCGCGATCCGCAACGATTCGATGAGCGGTTCCCGCGGTTGCATCGGCAATTTGACGCCGGTGTCGGCATCAATCAATTCACTTGGCCCGCCGTAATCGACGATGAGGCTGGGCAAGCCACTAGCCATCGCTTCCAGCACCACGCCGCCGCCGAACTCGCGCAGACTAGGGAAGACAAACGCCTGCGACTTGCGGAACGCACGGGCCAATTCCAGTTGCGGGAGTTGGCCAAGGATCGCGACACACGTTCCCAGACCGTGTCGCCTGATAAATTCTTCGTGCCGCGCGCGCTCGGGGCCGTCGCCGATGACCCGCAGTTCCGCGTGTTGTTGCAAGAACGGCGACCGGCGAATCGCTTCTAGCGTGAGGGCCAGCCCTTTGTACGGAACAAGTCGCCCGGCGGTCACGAAGCGAAATTTCCCCGCCGGCTCGGCCCACCCGTTGGCGAGTGGAAATCGGGCGGGGTCCACGCCGTTCTCCGGGTGGAAGAATCGCTTGCCGCGAAAGTGCCGCGGAATCTCGGCGGCCGTCGCGTGACTGGCGGCGATGACGCCGGCGAGATGCCGATACGTCGAACGGTGGTACGGCATCAGTTTGTATAAGTTCCGCAACGGAACCAACCACTCCTTTTCACGGCGAACCAGTTCCGGGAATTCCTTCGGCCACGGCAAGCCGCCGTTGAGCGGCCCGGCGATCATCGGCACGGCAGTCTGGCCGGCGAGCGGACTGACGGCCGTGGGGGAAAGCGGCGTGACGCGGTGAATCAGGTCGTATTCGTCGCGCCTCAGCGCCGGGGCGAAGCGGGCGGCGAGCATGCGCTCAAAGACGACGTAACTCGGCCACGCCATCGCCGTGTCGATGGTCCAACTCAGTTGGTTCCCGCCGCGCAGCAACTTGGCGAGTTTGTACACCGGGGCGGCGATAAACTCGTTGTCGATGTACTCGACGCGGGCCTTGGCCGCCAAATCGCTCTGGCCGATCCCCGCCCGGTTGCGGACGTGCGTGACAACCGTGAGTTGAAGGTCAGGCTGAGCCGCGAGCGCGCTGGCCCAGTTGTAGCCCACGAGTGGCACGCTCGTCCACGTCGGGTTGCACGCCTCGGCGATCAGTAAAACACGCATGGGAGTGGTATACCGCCGGCGGGCCGAATTTCCCGCCAACGCCGCCGGGCCGGCCGCGTTGTGACGGCATCAAATCTTGCCCAAGGAGACCATGTCATGCGTTGCGCCTTATGGGTCATGGCCGTGTCGGCATTGTGCTTGTCTTTCAACGGGTCGCCCCAGTGGGCGGCCGCCGCCCCGCCGGAAAAGAAAATCCTCTCGAACGACGCCCATGCGATCGCGGATACGCTGCTAGAGCGGTTCGACATCGCCCAGCGGTTGGAAGGGATCAAACTCAAAGATGTGCTGGCCTTGGTGGAAGAGCGCGTGGGCGTGGCCGTCATTCTCGACGTCAACTCCTTGGCCGGCGGCGCGGGGATGGTGGCCGACGGCAATGTGATTAAGGACTACGAGGCCCGCGAGATCACGGTGCCCGCCATGAAAAAAGTCCGCGTCGAGACAGTCCTGAAATTCATTTGCGACCAGATCAATGCCGTTTATGTGATCGAGGCCGACCACATCCGGATTACATCTTCGGCCGCCAAGGAACACCTGACGGGCGATTCGGCCCTGATCCCCTCCATCACAGGTTCTGACGCCGGCGAAGGGTCGCAAGTTTCCCGCGAGGAGCGTATCCGCCTGGCGCCGACGGTGACGGTGAGCTTCGACCAGAAGCCGCTGGCCGAGGCCGTGAAAACGCTGACCGACCGCGGCGCCCGAAACCTGATCCTCTCGGCGAGCGCGCTCCCGCAGGCGAACACCAAGGTGAGCCTTTCACTGGCGAACGTGACGTTCGAGACGGCGGCCGTCGCGCTGGCCGAAGCCGCCGGCCTCCGGGCCGTCAAGCAGGGGACCGTGATCGTCCTCGTCACGCCCGAGCGGTTCAAGGAGATTAACCCGGCCTCGGCGGCCGGCCCGAACGGCTTTCAAATGGGCCTCGGCGCTTTAAGCATTCAAGACCTCGAAGCCCTCGCCCGCCTGATGGGCGGAAAGGCGCCCGACGCCGACAGCCTCAAGAAGGACATCGAGAAGTTGAAGCAGGAACGCGACGCGGCCGAAGTCGCGCGTAAAGAACTGGTGACGAAAATTGAACAACTCAAGGAAGAGCTTAACAAGAAGAAGTGAAATGACGGCGAGCCGTTGACCGGGCGTTGCATTCGTTCGGCCTTTTGGCTCACGTCCCTTCTTCCGTCTTCTTCCCCGGCACGATCTTTTCCAACGCCGCCTTGGCGGCTTCGCGTAAGGCGTCGTCGTCCGCCTCGGCGGCTTCCCGCAGTTTCGGCACGGCCACGATGGCCTCGGGGCCGTAGGCCCCCAGCGCGTCGGCCGCGACTTTGCGCAGTTGAAGGTCGCCGTCCTTGAGCAAGTCGGTGATTGGCGAGACGGCCTGCTTGGTCAACTTCGGCAACTGGCCGCAGACGGTGACCGCCTTTTGCCGCACGGAAACGCCGTTCTTCGGGGCCGGCGTCTTGTCTCTCACGGCGTCCAACAAGTCAGGCACCCCCGCCTTCGCCTTGTCTCCGAGCAGAATCAAACAATCCATCGCCGCCAGCCGGGCCGGGGCCTTCGGCTTCAAATTCTCCAACACGATACCCGCGTTCTTGTCCGCGTCGATCCCCATGGCCACGAGCGCGGCCGCCGACCAAACTTTCAGGTCTACCGCCTTGGTGCCGTCCATCATGGCTTTGATGTCCGGCGCGCCGGCCGCGGCCTTCGGGCCGTAGGCGGCGAACGCTTTAAGCGTGGCGATTCGGACGTTGGGCGACGTGTCCTTGAGCCGCTCGGCGAACAGTTTGCCGACGGCAGCGTCGTACGCGGAAATTTTTCCCAAGCACGCGACGGCGGCGGTCCGGGTCGGCGGGTCGCGGTCGGCCGTCAATGTGCTGACGGTCGGGGTGGCCGCCTTTGCCGTCGGCCCGATGCCGGCCAAGGCCGCGAGCAGGGCAGCGCGTTCTTCAAAGTGCGTGTTCGCGTCGCCCAGCAGTTTGGTGATCGGCTCGACCGCCGCTTCCGCCGCCGGCCCGGCCGTCGCCAGAGCGTTGGCCGCTTCGATCACCACGTTCCGGTCGTTGGAGGCGAGCAGTTTTACCAGCGTGGGCACGGCGGACGCTTGGGCCGAGCCGATCACTTTCAGTGTCTGCACCGCGGCGCGGGCGACATCTTCCTCTTTCGCTTCCGCGAGCTTGCCCACGTCCGCGGCCGCCGCTTTCGCCCCCGGGCCGATGCCGCGCAACACATCCAAGACGGCGATCTTGGCGGACGGCTCGGGGTCGTTGAGCAACTCTTGCAACTTCGGGACGGCCGGGGCGGCCTTCGCGCCCAGGTAACTGAACAGCCGAACCGCCCGCCGGCGGACATCCTTGTCGTCGTCGGCCAAGAGTTCCAGCAGTTGTTTCACCATGAGGTCGGAGTCGGCCCCGAGCCGGATGGACGACTGTAACAACTCTTCAAAGACGTAGAACTGCCCGGTCGGCAAGTTGCGCTCGGCTTTCAAGGCCCCTTGGACTTCGGTCACGACCGCCTTCGCCTCGTCGCTCAACGGCCCAAGGTTCATGCCGCCGAACACGAGCGCGGCTTGATAGCGCACAATGGCCTGCTCGTTTTTGAGGAGAGGAAGCACGGCCGGAATTGCTGGCCTTCCGATGCGTCGCAAGGCCAGCACCGGCCCGGACGCGGGCGTGCCCCGCTCGTTGGCCTTGCGCGGGCGGGTCATCTTTTCCACGTCTTCCACCGTCGTCTTCAGCACCAACTCCAACAGTTCGGGGATCGCCGCCTCGGCGTCCTTCCCCAAGCCGGCCAAGGCCTCGGCCGCCCGGTTCTTCACGTAGGCCAGTTGGTCCGCGGAATACCCTTCCGGGGCCGTCCGCTTGAGCGCGGCCACCAGCGCCGGAGCCGCGGCCGGGCCGGCCGGCTTGTTCACGGCCAGAGACGCGGCTGCGTCCGTGGAGATGCCGACATCGTCATTCAGGAGCAACTTCAGCACGGCCGGCGAGGCGGGGGCCTTCGATTTTTCCAAAGCCCGGTACGCGGCCGAGCGCACGGCCTGCTCTTTCGAACTCGCCAGTTGGGCGATGTCTTCGGCGTAGGGCTTGGCGTCCATGCCGGTCATCGCGAAGGCGTTCGCCGTGTGTTCCTTCACGGTCGGCTTGGCGTCTTTCAGCCCTTCCTTCAAGACTTTCAGCCCGTCGTTGATTAAGGCGGTCCGGCCCTTTTGCCCGAGTTTTAAGAGGGCCAGCACGGCGGCCTCGCGGGCGCTGTACGGCTTCTCCGTCGATGTCTCCCCCAAGGCGCCCGCGTTCGGGTCTTTCAACGCTTCCAGCAACGTCGGGATCGGGTTTTCGCCTTGGGCGTCGAGTTGCACGGCGATGTCGATGGCAATCTGCAACCGCTCCGGGCGGGTGTTTTTGAGGGCGGCCGCCAGCTTGGAAACGTCGGGGCCGGCCGGTTCCGCGACGGTCTCCGCGACTTTCGCTTTTTGAACCGCATTCGGCTTGTCCGACGACTTGTTGCAGCCCGCCAGCAGCCCGCCGGCCGCCAGAACCACCAAGCACGTTCGCCAATTCATGGTGCGTCCATCAAAAGCCAGAGAGGTGTGGGGCAATTGTCGCCCATGCGCGGCCGAAACACAAGCGGCCGCCCGAAAAATGGACAATACCGCCGGCATGGCGCCTCGCCGAATCAATCGGCGGGGTCAAACTTGACCGAGTCCCAAAACATTTTGGAACCGTGGCCGTGGCCACACACTTCTACCACTCGGCTTTTTCTTGGGCGACGGCCGCGCCAATGGCAAGGAGTCGCATGCATGACCTATCGTCTTGGGCGCTAAAACGTCAGGGCGAGCTTGCCCAAGCGGCTCACGGTCTCGGCCATGAGGGCGTCTTCGGCCGCCTCGTCCGCGGCGATGTACGTCGCCGAGAACCGCAGGAAAGACCCGGCGTCGTCCCACGGCACGCAACACACCGATTGCTCATGGATCAGGTACTGCGACGCCTCTTCGGCGTTGGCGAATGTGCGCCCTGCCGCCCCGGTCGGGGACTTGGTGTAGAGGAAGTATGTGCCGCCCGGCATCGTGCATTGGAAGCCGACCTTCGTCAGGGCGGCCACCAGTTTCGTGAGCCGACGGCGGTACTTTTCTCGCACCTGCTCCGGGATGGCCGGCGTGCGCAGGGCGGCGGCGGCGGCGTGCTGGACGGCCATGAACTGGCCGCTGTCGCTGTTGTCTTTCACGTCCGCGTAGGCCTGCACGATCTTCGGGTGGCCGCACACCCAGCCGAGGCGCCAGCCGATCATGTTGAAGCCCTTGGACATGGAGTGGACCTCCACGCCGACATCTTTCGCCCCGTCGATTTGCAGAAAACTGAGCGGTTCGCCCTCATAGCTCAACATGACGTGGGCGGCGTCCTGCACGACGACGATTTGGTTCTTGTGGGCGAACTCGATTACCCGCTTGTAGAAGTCCTTGGTGGCGACCTTTCCGGTCGGGCTGTTCGGGTAATTGATGACCATCAATTTGGCCCGGCTCCGGATGTCCTCCGGGATGCCGTCCAAGTCGGGGAAGAAGTTGTTCTGTTCCAAGAGCGGCAGGCGGTGGACGTCGCCGCCGTAATACTTGGTGTGCGTGCCGGCCACGGGGTAGCCGGGGACGGTCATCAGGGTCACGTCGCCGGGGTTGATGAACACGGCCGGCAGCATCGCGTAGGCGGGCTTCGAGCCGATGCAGTGGCAGATTTCGGAGACGGGGTCAAGCGTCACGCCGAACTGCCGCTTCATGAACTCGGCGGCGGCGTCCTTGTAGTTCTGGATGCCGTTGTCCGCGTACCCGCGGTTATCGACCTTGTCGATTTCGCGCTTCATGGCCTCCCGCACCGAGGGGGCGGCCATGTCGTCATTTTCGCCGATGCCGAAGTCCAGGAGTTGCCGCTCGGGGTGTTCCGCGAGGGCTTGTCGCTTCGCCCGCTTGATCTTCTCGAACTTGTAAATCTCGGTGCCCTTGCCGTAGTTCGCCCCGCCGATGCGCTGGGCGAACAGGGATTGGAACCACGGGTCGGGGGGCGCGCTCGTCGAACTGTCGGCCATCGGTCGGGTCTCGGGGGAAGAGTCAAAAAATTGTTCTACGGACCGGCACGCAAAGACGATGAAGTTTTCGTCAGCCGACAAATATGACCTTATTTGTCGGCGGCCGGCTTCTTCTCTTCGATCTTGGCCCGCTTCACCAAGTCGTAGCGGACCCCCGCGGGAAACGCCTCGTAGTCTAGTTCCCCTTCCTTGACGGGCTTCCGCCGGTCGTAGAAGTGGACCTTACCGCGGCCGAGGATTTCAGCCGTGGACCCTTGCACGACGATGGCCGTGGCCTCGTCCAAGCCGATGCCCAAAAACTGCGGGTACGCCTTCGTGAACGCCGTCATGTCCTTGAAGCGATTGCGGGCGGAGAAGTGCTGGTCGATGGCCACGCCGGGCAGGAAGCCCAACGCCCGTTCGTAGCCTTCGCACATCATGATGTCCGGCCCGGCGGGCGCGCCGCGCACCATGTAGTCCCCTTGGATGGTCGCGCCCGCGGAACTGCCGCCGATCACGCCCCCGCGGGCCAAAACGTCGCGGAACAATTCGGGGAGTTTCGTCCCTTCGTAGGCGTCCATGAAGTTCCACTGCCGACCGCCGCCGAACCAGATGCCGGTGGCCTTCTTCAGGGTCTCGATGACTTTCGGGTCTTCGAGATCCTTCTGCTCGCGGTACGGGATGACGGTGAAATTCTTCGCGCCCAAGCGCTTGAGGAACGCTTCCTCGTTCTGGACCTTAATCGGGTCGGGCATCGAGACCGGCAGCGACACGAAATGCCCGGTTTCGCCGCCGCCGGCTTTGATAAACCGTTGGCCGATCTCGGGCGTCATGCCGCCGCCGCCGATAATCACCAGCGTCCCCTTCGGCACGACGGGCGCGGCCGGCTCCTTGGGCGGATACGGGCGGCCGGCCGCCCGGTCGGCGGCGCAGCGCCGGAGTTCGTTGTAATCGGCCGTCGCCTTGCCCTTGAGTTCGATGCCGCGCTCGCCACGCTTCGCCGACTTCGCCAAACGCAGGGTCACGACCCCTTCCCCGGCATTGGACATCGTCCGCTTGTCAATCTTGAAAATCGCCTTGAGCGGGACGTGAACACCGACAAAGCCCACCTCGGGTTGCCGATCAAGGGCCTTCAGAAACTGGATGCCGGCGGGCGGGGCATCGGTCCGCGTGTCGAGGACGGCGGTGTCCTTGCCGCGCTCAAAGTCCTTGGGCAATTCACCCGTGACGATGAGCAACGGCTTAGGAAGTCCGTAAGGCGAAAGGTGTTCGTTGGCCGTCTTGGATTCCTGCGCCACGACGCAAGCCGCCCACGCGAACAGGGCGACGCCGGCAAATCGAATCATGGTGTTCTCGGGGTCTTGATCGGAGAGTGGGATTGTACACCCGTTCCACGATGAATCACCCCGCCCCGCAAAACACTCATGCCTCCGAGATCAAACTGCCGGGGCGGCAGCCTTCTTCTGATTTGCCAGCAAGCCCGACACATCCAACTGCGGGGAGGTGTTCAAAAATTTCCGGTGGGCCTGCGGAACCGCCGGCGTATCGGGTTTCGACGTTCCGCTCGCGGGGACTGACCCGAACGT
>JAYUGD010000742.1:0-4217 GCA_043767785.1 Zavarzinella sp.
ATTCCGGGCTGGGAGCCAAACCTCACGCGGAGCGTGAGGGCCACTCTGGCCACCGTCGGAGTCATGCCTTCCGACAAACCTAAATGTCGAACTTAATCCCCTGCGCCAGCGGCAACTCGCGGGAGTAGTTGATCGTGTTGGTCGCCCGACGCATGTAGGCTTTCCACGAGTCAGACCCGGACTCGCGACCGCCGCCGGTCTCCTTCTCGCCGCCGAAGGCCCCGCCGATCTCGGCCCCACTGGTGCCGATGTTCACGTTGGCGATACCGCAATCCGAGCCGGCGGGGGACATGAACAGCTCTGCTTCACGCAGATCATTCGTCAGCATCGCGGACGCCAAACCTTGCGGCACGCCGTTCTGAATCTCGATGGCGTCGGCCAAGTCTCGATACCGCATCACATACAGAATCGGGGCAAAGGTTTCTTCGCTGACAATCGGGGCGTTAGCGTCGATTTCGACGATGGCCGGGCGGACGTAGAAGCCGTCTCGGGGAACCCGCTCGCCGCCGGTGATTTTTCCGCCGGCTTGGCGGGCCGAGGCTAGGGCCGCCTGCATCGCCTTATACGCATCCCCGTCAATGAGCGGACCGACCAGGACGCCCGGTTCGAGCGGATTTCCAATGGACAGTTTCGCATACACACTTTTGAGACGCTCAACGAGATTGACGGCAATTGACTCGTGAACGATCAGCCGGCGCAGGCTGGTGCAGCGTTGGCCACAGGTGCCGACGGCCGCGAAGGTGATGGACCGCACCGCGAGTTCGAGGTCGGCGGTCGGGGCGACGATCATCGCGTTGTTGCCGCCGAGTTCGAGGAGCGACCGCCCCAAGCGGGCCGCAACTTGTTTGCCGACGGCCCGGCCCATCGCCACGGATCCGGTCGCGGAGATCAGCGGTAACGCGGCAGACTCCGCGACCGCTTCGCCCACGTCGCGCCCGCCGACGATGAAGCTAACCACGCCGTCGGGGACTTCTGGCATCTCCTTCAACACGTCGCATACGATGGCGTGCGTGGCGAGGGCGCACAGCGGCGTCTTGTGCGACGGCTTCCAGACAATCGGGTCGCCGCAGACGAGACCGAGCATCGCGTTCCACGCCCAGACGGCAACGGGGAAGTTGAACGCCGTGATGACCCCGACCGGCCCGAGCGGATGCCACTGTTCCATGAGGCGGTGCCCCGGCCGTTCGCTGGCGATGGTCAGGCCGTACAGTTGCCGGCTCAGGCCGACGGCGAAGTCGCAGACGTCGATCATCTCCTGCACTTCGCCGAGACTCTCGGCCGTGATCTTGCCGGCCTCCCAACTGACCACTTGGGCCAGTTCCGCCTTCCGCTCCCGCAGTTTCTGGCCGATGCGCCGCACGAACTCGCCGCGCGCCGGGGCGGGGACCAGACGCCAGTCGCGGAAGGCGGCCGTCGCGGCGTCGAGAATCGGTATCAAATCGCCCGCAGTCGCGCGTGGGAACGACGCGAGCGACGAGCCGTCGATGGGGGAATTCACGGTCAGCGCATCCCCGGTCCCGGGTATCCACCGGCGGCCGACGGCGACGGCGGTTCTCGTGGCCGGCACGCTGAGGGCGGTTAATACGTCATTCAGTTGGGTTGGCATCGGACTCCTCCGGGGCGGATCGGATGAGGGTCGGGGCGTCGTAATGTTTTCCGAAGCGGTTGGAAAGGAATTCGCGGTAGTCCACGTCCTCCTGTTTCACGAAGCCGGACAACGGCAGCCGGCCGGCCACGTGCAGATCGACGACGGCGCACATCGCGGCGGCCGTCGTCACCTGGATGGCGCTCCATGCTTCGCCGTCGATGGTGTGCCGGTAGATTTTCTTCGCCTCGGACTTCTGCACGAACCGGCCTTTTCGCCAGCCCGTGACGGCACAGAAGACGACGACCAAGTCCTGATAGGTGATCGGCACCGCCTGTTCGAGTACGTCTTTTAACAGTTCTCGTCGTTCGCTCAGCCGCAAGTCGTTCACCAGAAACGCGGCGAGGTTGCGGTGGCCGGGGTAGCGGATCGTCTTGTAGTTGAGTTCCCGCACTTTGCCGTCGAGTGTTTCGCACAAGGTTCCGAGGCCGCCGGACGTGTTGAAGGCCTCGTAGCCAACGCCGTCGAGGTCGAAGTGTTCGAGGCCTTCGAGCGGCAACAGTTCAATGCGGCGGCCGTTGTGGATTGCCTCGCACGGGTTGCAGTACTCGTTAATGAGGCCGTCCGTGGACCACGTCAGATTGTACATGAGGGCGTTCGTCGGGAACTGCGGCAGCGCCCCGACGCGGAGGTGGACCGTGTCCAGCTTGTCGAACCACTTCGCGGCGTGATTGGCCAAGATCGAGACGAACCCCGGCGCGAGGCCGCACTGCGGCATGAAAATTTGCCCCGGCTTCGCCTTCTCCGCAACGGCCCGCACGCGGCGGGTGGTTTCGACGTCTTCCGTTAGGTCGAAGTAGCTCAGGCCAAGACGATGTGCGGCGTCGGCGACGAGTGGGTTCAGCTTGAAACTCAGGGCGGAGATCACAATGGCCCGGCCACGCATGACCTCGGTCAGCGAGTCCGGGTTCGCGGCGTCGACGGCGACAGTCTCAATGTTCTGGCGCTTGAAGGGGTGGAGGGCTTTGGCGTCCACGTCGGCCAAGCGCACGCGGTAATCGCCGCTGTCCGCGAGGAACCGCGCGACCATCCGCCCGATCTTGCCGGCCCCGAGGAGAACGATGTCCGTCATGGCGCGTCCCCGTGCGTGATTCGGGTAGAATGAAGTGACAATCCATTATCGCACGCCATCGTCGGGAAACCAAGGATAAGCGGGGGACGCCATGACCGCCGAACAGCAATGGACCACGCAACCCGCCGCGGCCGAGTTCGTCCACGAGTTGCTCGACGGCTTCCTTGAAGCGAGTCCCTTCGTCCGCACGCTGAGAGATCGTCTCCTTCAAGAAACCGGCACGCGGCTGTCCGACTGGGTCGCGCGCTTCACCCTGCCGGCAACGGGCGATCTTGCCCGCCGTCTCGCCGACGTCGGCTACGCACAAGTCAAGCCATCTCTCTGGCAGCACGCGGGTGGCCTGTTCCCCGATGTTGAATTGTCTCCCCACAGCGAACAGCGACTGTTTATGAAAGTCGAGTCCGTCGCGGACTTCGTGTTGGCGTGGCGGCTGATGGGACAGACAGTAATTGTCGGCGACCCACTCGCGCCCGAGCGGCGGGCGTGTGTCTCGGCCGACGGCGGCGTGGAGTGCTGGGTGATCGAACGCCACGGCGGGGCAACGGATGACCCGATGACAGTCCTGCGTCATCACGAAGCGTTCCGGCTCCGCAAACGCGACTTTGACAACGACGCCGACGGCTTTGCCCACGCCCACGAGTTGATCCGGGCCGGCATTGCCGATTTAGGCGCGGACCGCGCCTGCGACCTGTTTTTCCAAGCCGAGCGCGAATACTGGCAGATGCGGAACCGGGCGGCCCGCATTCAAAAAGCCCGGCAAGACGCCCTGGGCATGGGCTGGGCGAATCACGACCACCACACCTACCGCAGCGGCCGGGACAACTTCGCCCCGATGATCGCCATTCTCGAAGAACTCGGCTTCCACTGCCGGGAACGCTTCTACGCCGGCCGCGACGCCGGGTGGGGGGCGCAGGTGTTGGAGCAGCCGAACGTCGGCGTCGTGATTTTCGCGGACGTGGACCTGTCCCCGGAAGAAGTGACCGGCGATTTCTCGCACGGCCCGTTGCCGTTCCGGAAAGAACTCGGCACCGTCGGCCTCTGGTGTGCGCTGCACGGCGAGGCGTTCCTGCAAGCCGGGATGCACCACTTGGAGTGCCAGTTCGACTTCAACGCGGCCCGCGACCAGTTGAAGCCCCACGGCGTGGACTCGATGAAGCCGTTCACCGACTTCGCGTTCCTGCGCCAAGCCTTCACGAAAGGCGACGTCTGGCCGGTC
The DNA here is from genome assembly GCA_043767785.1 of Zavarzinella sp. Taxonomy (GTDB): domain Bacteria; phylum Planctomycetota; class Planctomycetia; order Gemmatales; family Gemmataceae; genus Zavarzinella. The sequence goes on from JAYUGD010000742.1 coordinate 3,934, forward strand.
GCGGAGGCCCGCATCGCGAAGCTGTTGAAGGAAGGCCGCATCACGCCCGAGCAGGCAACGAAGTTCCGCACGGACGGCGCGCTCGGGTCGCACCTGGAAATCCTGCAACGCGACGACGGCTACAAGGGCTTCAACCAGACCGGCATCAACGAGATCATCCTCAAGACCGACCCCCGCCACGCGGAAACGGCCCACGCCCGGTAATTTGATTAGAAATAGCGGAAAGGATGACGCATCGGGCGCAAGGTGAGTGTCGCCCGGCGAGCGGGGGATGTCAATCCCCC
>JAYUGD010000743.1:0-11424 GCA_043767785.1 Zavarzinella sp.
CCGCAAAGCCTCCGCGTCGCGGCTAACAAAACGTGCCGTAACCGTTGGCCCGATTTCGTGAAGCGGCCCCAATCGAGGAGTGCAGCGTGCCGGACAAGATTCACATCGTCGGCCTCGGCGCGGACGGCCTCGCCGGGCTGACCGTGCGGGCCGGGGAGTTGGTGCGGGCCGCCGAGATGGTCGTCGGGTCGGAGGCCGCGCTGCGGCTGCTGCCCGAGGCCGAGGGGGAGCGCGTCCGCATCGGCTCGGACCTCGGCGACCTCGCCGAAAAGCTGCGGGCCAACTTCGGCCGCAAGCGCATCGTCGTCGTCGCCACCGGCGACCCGCTGTTCTACGGCGTCGCCCGCTTCCTGTGCGACCGGCTCGGCAAGGACCACTTCGAGGTCCTGCCGCACGTCTCCTCCATGCAACTGGCCTTCGCCCGCGTGAAAGAGACGTGGGAAGAAGCCTACCTCACCGACCTGTCCACGCGCTCGCTCGACGACGTGCTGGACCGCATCCGCATTTCCGAAACCGTCGGCCTGTTCACCAGCGACACCTACCACCCGGCGAGAATCGCCCGCGAGCTGCTCGTCCGCGGCCTCGACTACTTCAAGGCCTACGTCTGCGAGAACCTCGGCGGCAAGGACGAGCGGCTGACGAGCGGCGAATTGAGCGAAATCCAGGCCATGACGTTCGACCCGCTGAACGTGATGATCCTGAAGCGCAAGCCCAACCGGCCGGACGCCCCGCGCACGACCAAGCGGCTGATGCGCTTCGGCAACCCGGACGACGTGTTCGCCCAGAGCCAGCCGAAGACCGGCCTCATCACGCAGGCCGAGGTGCGGGCGCTGGCCCTGAGCCAACTCGACTTGCAGGCCGGCGGCGTGATGTGGGACGTGGGCGCCGGCTCCGGGTCCGTCGCCCTGGAGGCGGCCCAACTGGTCGAGCCGGGCCGCGTGTACGCCCTCGAACAGGACGCCGCGGATTATCACCTGATCGTCGCCAACGCGGAGACCTACGGCGTCCGCAACGTGCAGGCCGTCTTCGGCGCCGCCCCGGCCGCCTTCCAGGGCCTGCCGGACCCGGACGCCATCTTCATCGGCGGCAACGGCGGCGAGATCGCCCGCCTGCTCGAAGCCGCCTACGCCGCCCTCCGCCCCGGCGGCCGTTTGGTGGTAAACGTCGGCACGCTGGAAATGCTGACCCAGACCTACGAGACCATGAAACGGCTGGCCGCCAGCGTGTCCGTGCTACTGGTGAACGTGTCCCGCAGCGTGGAGCAACTGGAGGCGCTGCGGTTCGAGGCCGTCAACCCGACGTTCTTGTTGAAGGTGGTGAAGGGCGGCCGGAAGGATTGAGATTGCAGGCCCGCCCATGACCATCGACCTCAACTGCGACCTCGGCGAAGGGGCCGGCTTCGACGCCGAGATCATCCCCCTCATCACGTCCGCCAACGTGTCGTGCGGCGCGCACGCCGGGACCGCAGAAGACATCATGCGCACGCTGGCGTTGTGCAAGCAACACGGCGTCACCGTCGGGGCGCACCCCGGGCACGCGGACCGCGAGCACTTCGGTCGCCGCGAATTGCCGGTCACGGCCCAAGAGATAGTGGCGTTGCTGCGCGGGCAAATCGGCGCCCTTCGACGGTGGGCCCAGGCGGCGGGCGTGGCGGTGCGCTACGTGAAGCCGCACGGCGGGCTGTACCACCAGGCGAATCGGGACGCCCCCGCCGCCGGCGCCATGCTCGCCGTCGGCGGCGAGTTGGGCCTGCCGGTGGTCGGGCTTCCCGGTTCGCGACTGCAAGCGTTGGCCGGCCACGACGGCGGCGTCATTACCGAAGGCTTCGCCGACCGCCGGTATCAGGCCGACGGGTCGCTCGTTCCCCGCGACCAGCCCAACGCCATGATTGACGACCCGAACGAAGCCGTCGCCCAAGTACTTTGGTTGTTGGACCGCGGGGCGGTGCAGACGGTGTGCGTCCACGGGGACAACCCGCGGGCCGTCGAGTTCGTGCGGGCCGTGCGGGAAGAACTGATTCGCCGCGGCGTTGAACTGAAACCCTTCGCGTGAGTATTCGCCTCCTGCGCCCGGGCCTGTTCACGCTCGTCGTTGACGGCGGCCGGCCCCGCACGCGCGGCCTCGGCGTCCCCGTCGGCGGCCCGGCCGACGCCCCGGCGATGGCCGTCGCCAACCGCCTCGTCGGCAACCCGCCGGCCGCCGCCGCCCTCGAAATCACCCTCGTCGGCCCGAAGCTGGTTTGCACCCACCCCGTCGGCCTGGCCCTGTTCGGCGCCCCGTTCACCGTGAAGCGGGACGGCGAGGAGATCACCGCCGGCTCATCGTTCACCTTGAGGCCGGGGCAGACGCTGGACATCGGGGGCGTCCGTGCGGCGCACGAGTATAGCCGGGCGTACTTGGCCGTTGTCGGCGGGTTTCAAACTCCTGAAGTGTTGGGCAGCCGCACCGGCTTCGCCCCGCTGGCCGCCGACGCGGAGTTGCCGTGCGTCGAGTCTACGGTCCGCGGGCGCACCCTTCCCAACAGCATGTATGCAGGGTTGACGTTATGCCTGTTGGGCTACAAGTTGGAGTCTGGGGCCTTGCGCTGCCTGCTCGGCCCACAGGCCGACTGGTTCGACGACACTTTTTGGGGCCGGCAAGTATACCAAGTCGCCCCGGCCAGCGACCGCATGGGCGTGCGGCTAACCATTTTTGAAGGGCTTGGCGTACCGCTCCAACGCCCGCCAAGGGAACTCGTTTCGGAAGCCGTCGCCCCTGGTGCGGTGCAGATCACCAATGACGGGTTGCCCATCGTCCTCGGCGTGGACGGCCAGACCATCGGCGGCTACCCGAAGATTGCCCATGTGCTGACGGACGAGTTGCCCACGCTCGGCCAACTGCGGCCGGGGCACCCAGTCATGTTTCGCCGCGTGACGGAGGAAGAAGCCGAGGACTTGGCGAAGAAGTACGCCGAGCGGCGGAAGGCGTTGGACGAGTATCTGGACCGGGCCATTCCAAGGCCCGTTTAGCCGCGACGCGACGCTTCGGAGTGGAGCGTGGACTACAACCCAAAGGCAACTAACCACAGAGGCACAGAGGACACAGAGAAGACAAAACCGAGAGATAATTTTTTCAAATACTTCTCCTCAGCCTTTCTCTTCTCTGTGTCCTCTGTGCCTCTGTGGTTAGTGCCTTTTTTCGGTTGGGTAGTCCCCGCTCCGCTCCGAAGACTCCGCGTCGCGGCTAAACGGTCGCGGCCGCGGCGCACCGTTTGCACTTTTCGCCCCCGCCCACACTCAACCATGCCAACGGGAGTTCTTCCCATGAAGTTCGTCGCCGCCGTCGCCGTGCTGGCCGCCTGTTCACTGAGTCGGGCCGCGGACCCGCCCAAGCCGCTCGACATTCCCGCCCACGAGCAGGACATCTTTTCCCTCGCCTTCTCGCCGGACGGCAAGATGTTGGCCGCCGCCAGCAAGGACAGGACCATCAGCGTGTGGGACGCGGAGACCGGCAAGCCGATCCGCAAATTGAAAGGGCACACGGGGGACGTGTTGCGCGTCGCCTTCTCGCCGGACGGGAAGCGGATCGCCTCCGGCGGCGCGGACGGCGTGCTGAAAATCTGGGACGCGACCAAAGACGGCGACGCCCTCAAGGCCGTGAAGGCCCACGGCAACTGGGTGTGCGGCGTCGCCTTCAGCCCGGACAGCAAATGGGTCGCCACGGCGGGGGCCGACAAGACGGCGGCCGTATGGGACGCCCAGACCGGGGAACGCCGGTGCGCCTTCAAGGGGCACAAGTCCGAAGTGTGGACCGTCGCCTTCGCCCCGGACGGCAAGACCGTCGCCAGCGGCGGCAAAGACAAGGCGATTCAAATTTGGGACGCCACCACCGGCGAGTCGGTGAAGACCCTACCCGCCCACGACGGCGAAGTGTACACGCTGGCGTTCAACGCAACGGGCGACATCCTGGCGAGCTGCTCGTCGGACTCGACGATCCGGCTGTGGAACCCGGCCAAGGGCGAGGCGCTGCACAAGTTGAAGGGGCACCAAGGGAACGTGTACACGGTGGCGTTCAGCGGCAAGCTGCTGTTCAGCGCCAGCGCCGACCGCACCCCGCGCGTGTGGGACACGACCGACGGCACCCAAGTCCGCACGCTGCCGCCGCATAAGAACGAAGTGATGGCCGTCGCCGTCACCCCCGACGCCACCCGCTGGGCCACCGCCGGCAAGGACCGCATCATCCGCGTGATGACCGACACGGCCAAGCCGGTGGCGCTGAAGTAAACCAAGTCACCGCCGCGAGGCGGTCATGTTGGAGTCCCGCTTTTAAGCGGTCTTGGACCTGCGTCCATCAAGCACAAAGAGGACCGAGTCTTCGAGGGTCCGACCCCGGGGGCGTGTGGCCGTCACCCACGAAGGCGAACCCTCGAAGACTCGGTTCGCCGGCCGCCTCTGGGCGCCAGGTCCAAGACCGCTTAAAAGCGGGACTCCAACATGACCGCCTCGCGGCGGTGACATTGGGTCACTCCTTTGGCGGCCCCTTCCTGGGCCGGTTGCCCGCTTCTACTGATCCCCAATAACCCCCCAAGATGTGCGGGAATTTCCCCGGCGTGACGTGGTAGTGCGGCCCTCTCACGTCGTCGGTGTGCAGGTTGAACTCGTTGAGCGGGCGCGTCTTCGAGTCCTTCGCCAGTTCGCCCGGCCCTTCGTAGGGGCCGAAGACGGGGAAGCCGTCGAAGGCGAAGCCGATCAGCGGGGAGTGGGCGGAGCCGTCGTCGTCCCACGGGGTGTTCACGCAGGCGGGGTACTTGTGGTAGTGGTAGTCCCGGCCGGGGCCGGGGTGGCCGCAACAGCGGTCGAGGCGGACGATGGCCTCCTCGGTCCCGGCGTCGAACGGGTTGAAGAAGACGACGCCGTTGGTCGCCACGCCGACCGGCCCCATCGGCAGCGCCCGCTTGTTGGTTGCCGACAAGGCGACGTGCTTCGGGTTCTCCTTCGGCTCCAGCGGGAGGCGCCACACGTCGGCCTTCTCGGCGACAATGTTCGGGTTGCCGTCGAGCAACCGGGCGCGGTCGGGGAACGTGGCGGTTGGGTGGTTGGGCAGATTCTTCGAGCGCATCACCAAGTGCGTCGGCGTGAACGACACGACGACGCTGTCCGGCACGAAGCGGTCCTGCGCCACGGTCTTGCCGTCGCGGGCCTGCCAGCCTTGGCGCAGCCACGCGGACATGTTCCCGGCGAACGGGGCTTCGAGCCGGTCGGTCAGGTACAGCAGGCGGTCGGCGTTGGTGTGGTCGAACTGCTTGGGCGGGGTCTTGTCCCCGCCGCGCGGGTCGAAGTACCACCGGCCGCCGAGTTTTACCAGCGATGACAAAGCTGGCGGCGCCTTCACCCCCCGTTTCCCCGGCGCGGCGTACCCGGCCGGGTCCGGGATCGGCGTCACTTCCACTTGCGACACCCAGAACTCACTTTTGGAAGCGCCCCCGGCCCCGCGGGCATACCCGACGGACAGCCGCAGCGTGTCCACGTCGGCGAACGGCGTGCGGAAGTCGAGCGTGAAGGTGCGCCAGGTCGCCAGCCCGAGGTTGCGGTTCGTCCCGGCGTCCGCCAGGTTCTTGCGGTCGCGGTCGATCAACTCGGCCAACGGCTTTTGAACGTGGTCCAACGGGTTCTTCCCGGCGTCCTTGAAGAACTCCACTTCCAGCGTCAAGTCGTCCGGCCCGACGCGGAACTGGTCTTGGGCCAGCGCGTGGACGCGGAACCGAAACCACCGCCCGGCCGACGGCGTCAGCCCGTTGACCGTCCACGACGCACGCCCGGCCTTCTCGCCGTCCTTGTTGACATCGACCCCCGACGGCAACCGAATCCCCCGCCCGGTCGGCTCGCTGCGCGGGTCGCCCAAGACGCCTTCGACGGCATCGCCCGTGAGCGTGAAGGTCGCTTTCGTCTTCTCGTCGGTCATCAGTTTCAGCGCCCCGCCCAAGGTGACTTGTGGGCCGGGCGGCAGATTCTCCAAGGCCGGAACCGTGACGGGGGCCGGTGAAAATTCTTTCCCCATCGGCCCGCGCGGCCGGGCGCTCTCGGCCTTCTGGCGCTGCTCTTCGGTCAGAATCTTGGCGAGTTCCGCCTTCACCTCGGCCTCCAGTGCCGCGATGCGCTTCTCCTGCTCCGGCGTCAACTGCAACGCCTCCCGCACCGGCGGCGGCAACACCTTCCCCAATTCAAATCGCGGCGGCCCCTTGGGCGGCGGTTGGCCGACGGCGACGGCCAACAGACCCAGCGAGACGAAGACCGACAAGCGCTTCATGGCGAGACCCTCCGATGGAGAGAGTATGCGGAATCGCGGCTGAAGCGGGGATGAAGACGGGGAAGAATTGGGAGAAGACCGGCGGCCCGTTGAACGACCGTTTCGCCGCGACGCGAAGTCTTCGGAGCGGAGCGCGGGCTCCCTGACAGCAATCGCTCCCCGCCCAAACAGTCATCGCCCGACGCGCGAGCAAGGGTCGGTGACAGAACCCGACGAGAAGCCGCCACGGTGGGGGAGTCGCTGCCCCTTGCTTGCGCAGCGGGCGATGACTGCCGGAGGGCGGGCGGCTTCCGGCTTGAAGTCCGCGCTCCACTCCGAAGCGTCGCGTCGCGGCTAAACAATTCGGGCTTGGCCGTCACTTCGCCCCGTTCTGCTCCAGCCACTTGTCCCAGTAGCCGCGCTTGCGGACGTCGATGGAGCCGTCGAATTCGCTGTCGGGGATTTTGGCGAGGGACTGGGCCAAGTTCTTGGATGCCGTCTGGGCGCGGCTGGCCCACTTTCTGGCGCCGTCGGCGTCTTTGGCCTCGCGGGCGGCTTCGGCGGCGAAGCGGCAGCAGCGGTGCAGGTCGCGCAGGGCTTCGAGTTGTTCGGCCCGGCCCTTGTAGCGGTCCGTCAGCTTTTCGTACCGGCCGGCGCTGTCGGCGTAGTCGCCTAACCAAGTAGAGCAGTCGGCGGCGTAGAACGACGCGCGCCGCAACAACTCCGGCTCGGCGTTCGGGGCTTTCAGCAAGTCTTCCTCGGCTTGGCGGACGGCCTCGGCGGCTTGCTTCAATAGTTCTTGACACCGCTGCGTGGAGGCGCGGATGCGGTCTTCCAAGCGCACTTGCTCGTCCACGCGCAGGGCGGGTTGGCGACTGGCCGTGCGCTCGGCCTTGATCTTCTCCATCGTCGCCCGGTCGGCTTCGACTTTGCGGGCCTCGACGGACACTTGCGCCCGGAAGCACTGGCCGAATTGCAGGCGGCCGCGGATGGCCCGCGGGCTGTCCGGGTACAGTTCCAGCGCACTGCGCAGGCGGCCCTCGGCCTTCACCCAGTCTTGGCGGATCAGCAGGCACTCGCCTAAGGCGTAGAGGGCTTCCTCGTGGGCGTCCTTGAACTTCGACGCCAAGTCCGACTGGGCCAGCACGCCTTCGAGCATGGGGATGACGGCCTCGCCCCCTTTGTTCGGCGCGGTCTCCCACAACAGGACGGCGTAGCGCACGCGGGCCAGCGGTTGGGCGGGGCCGGAACGGCCGGCGGCGTTCTGGTACGCGAGCTTGGCTTGGGGCTTGTCCCCGGCCTTCCAGTAAATTTCCCCCATCTCGGCCCACGCCTGCCCGGTGCGGTCCTCGGGGTAGTCGGCAATGCGGGAGACGAGGTCGCCCAGCACGGCCAGCGCCTTTGTGCGGTCTTCCCCCTTGAGGTGGAACGACGCGGCCTTACGCAGCCAGTCGCCTTGTTCCGGGGCGGTCTTCTCCAACGTCGCCAACTCGGCGCACGCCTCGCCGGCTTGCCGGAAGTGCTGGCGGGACTCTTCGACGCGGGCCGGGTCTTTGGCGGCTTCCTCGCCCCACGCCTCTTGGATGTCGGCGGCGAAGCGGTGCTGCTTGCCGGCCTCCGCGATGCGGGCGTACACTTTCACGGCCCGGTCCGCGAGGGCGAACTGCCCGGCGGAGCGCATCTTCTTGATCACGTCCTCGCAAATGCGGCGGGCTTCGGCGATGGGCGGGCCGTCGGCCGGGTAGTCGGCGGCGGCGGCGACCATGCCCAAGGCGTTTTCCAGCGCCGTCACGGCGGCCTCGGGCGGGGCCGTCTCGTCGGCCAAACTCATCTCGGCCAGTTTCAAGAAGGCCGTCTTGGCGCCCGGCGCGACGTTCTTCAAAATGTCGTTCGCGTCCTTCGGGCGGTTCAAGCGGGCGTACGCCTCGGCCAATTGGGCGAGGGCGTGCGACCGCTGGGCGTCGGCCGCCCCCTTCATGTCGCGGACTTGTTCCAGGAGTTGGGCCGCCTGCGCCCAGTTTTCCGCGGCGGCCAAGTGCTTCGCCAACATCAGCCGGGAGGCGGCGTACACTTCCGGCGGGGCCTCGGGGCCGACGCGCTCCAGCACCTTGCGGGCCTCGTCCGGCTCGTTCAACTTGTCGTGCAGTTCGGCCACGCGCACGCGGGCCTGGTTCAGCAGCCGGGCGTCGGCGCGCGTCGGGGCGTGCTTCAGGTAGTCCCGCCAACTGTCGCGCTCGCCGGCGTCGTCCGGCGGGGACAGTTTGCGGTGCCACTCGGCCATGAGGCGGTAGCCCTCGGCCGTGTCGTCCCCGGCCCCGACGGTCCGCTTCAGCGCGGCCACGACTTGCCGCGGCGGCGCGCCCGGCGTGTTGGCCAAGACGCGCGCCATGCGGTAGTGCAGTTTCTTGGTGTCCAAGTCCGGCAGCTTGGCCCCCTCGGGGACGGCCTCCAAGTGTTCCTTGGCCAGCCGCCACCATTCGGTGGCCTCTTCGGCGGCCGTGGTGGATTCGGCGAGGGCGACGTACGCGCTGCCGGTGTAGTAGTGGACGCGGTCGACGAACTCGGCGGGGATGTCGTCCTTGGGCAATTTGCGCAGGGCCGCTTGCAGTTGGTCCGCGTCCGGCGGCCAGCGGTCGAGCAAGCCCTTGAGGGCTTCCAAGCCGCGCTGACAGCGCTCGTGGGCGGACGGGCGCAACTTGTCGCCGTACTGCCACAAGCCGTACAGGGCGGCCAGCCCCAAGACGAACGTCGGCAACTGCCACAAGGGCTTGGGCGAGACGGGCGATGCGAAGGGGGCCGGGTCCGTGGCCATCGCGCGGGCATCCGTGAGGGGAACCAAGTGGCCGGTCCGGGCATCCGTGCGCGGACCCACATGGCCGGGCAGTTTACGCAGGATTCGGAAAATGTGTCAAGGGCAAGGAAGGGCATCGCCCGGTCGTTCGTCTGAGCGTATCTCTCGGCCCGCGGGGTTATCTCGCCCCCATCCACAACGCCGCTTTCGAGTCAACAAAATTCTGGAAATATGAAAATGGCGGGTCCGCGGCCCGTCTGACCGGGGTCAATTCGCCGTCCGTCCGTCCCATTGCGGCGCGGTGTTTCCAACCGATTGTCACGACATAAGTGATTGATTGGAATGCTTTTGCGGACAATGACCTCCGCCCCCTTGATCGCCCCGTCACAATCAGTTCAGGCGGCGGACGAGTCCCCGGCGAATGTGGGCGGGGGGCATTTTTTCATTGACAACGAATCAACGAATCTTTATGATTCAATCATCAAAGCGTGCGAAGTCCGTTGTGGCTGGACAGTTACGACGCCAATTCAACGCTTGGTCGATCCCACATACCGTCTCACCGCCGACGCATGGTTTCGCCGGCCGTCCCGCCCCTGCATGACGCGGGCGTGATGGTGGTCCGCGAGGCCGTCGCCCGCCGGGACGGAAGGATTGGCGACACCCACCCGCAAGAAGCGGCCCGTCGGCGGCTTATCCCGTCGGATCGCACCCCGTTTGAGTCCGCGGAAAGCGCCCGTGATTGCCTCCCCCACTCGACTCGCTGGCCGGTATGTCGGGCGCCCGCCCCGACGACCGACATGGCGGCCGGGCATGATGATGAGCGGGGATGAGTGACCAACAGCGCCCGGCATGACGCCGGGCGGGATGACGTGACGGCACCGGACGCCAGAGAGAATCGGTTCAACCGCCGCGGCCTCGCCGCCGGCGGGGACGGAGGGCCGGGCCGTGAGCATCGACCGTTTGAACAGCGCTTCCCGCAAGGACCTGGCCGACGAGGCCAAGGCCCTCGGCATCGAAGGCTCCCACGGGATGAAGAAAGAGGATCTGGTGAAAGCCGTCCTTCGGGCGATGAAGAAACGCGAGAAGGCCAAGGCCCCCGCGCCGAAGGCCAAGGCGGCCCCGGCCGTCAACGGGCAGCCCAAGCCGGCCGTCAAGGCTGCGGCGGCCGCCGTCCCGGCGCCGCCCGCCCCCAAACTCCCGCCGGCGAAGTCGGTCCCGCCGAAACTCACCGCGAAGTCCAAGCCGGCCGCGCACGAGGCCAACGGCCAGCACAAGTTGCCGGCCGACGGCCCGAACGCCGCCGTCGGCGCCAACGGCAAGCCGCACCGCAACCTGCAAGGCACCAGCGCCAAAGACCGCATTTTGGTCATCGTCCGCGACCCGTTCTGGCTGCACGTCTTCTGGGAACTGACGCACCAGTCCGTCCAGCGCGCCGAGGCCGCCTTGGGCCAAGACTGGCACGGCTCCCGCCCGATCCTGCGCGTCTACGACGTGACCTCCCAAGACACGACCAGCACCGCCGAGATGATCGTGCGGGACATCGACATCCACGGCGGCTGCACCAACTGGTATGTGGAAGTCACGCAGCCGCCCAAATCATACCGCGTGGACATCGGCTACGTCTCCAAGCGGAACCAGTTCTACGTGCTGGGCCGGTCGAACATCGTCACCCCGCCGAAGGCCGGCGTGAGCGACAACATCGACGAGAACTGGTCCGACATCGACGCCAAGCAGGCCGACCGCTTGTACGCCATGTCCAACGGCTTCGAGACGCCGGCCTCCGACAAGGAGGCCCTGAAGGAGTTCTTCGAGGAGCGCCTGCGCCGCCCGCTGAACGCCCCGACCCTGCAGGCGACTGCGGGGGCCGCCGGCAAGGAGCGCAAGTTCTTCTTCGCCATCGACGCCGAGATGATCGTCTTCGGCCGCACGATGCCCGGCACCCGCGTCACCCTGCAAGGCGAGCCGGTGAAGCTGCGGCCCGACGGCAGCTTCACCATGCGGTACAGCTTCCCGGACGGCCGGCAGATCCTGCCGTGCATCGCCGAGTCCGCCGACGGCGTCGAGGAGCGCAAGATCGTCCTGGCCGTCGAGCGCAACACCAAGCAACTCGAAGCGCTGATTCGCGACGGCGACGGGCCGGGCTGAGTCGGCCGGACAGATGAAAACGCAACGAGGCCCGGGCGTGTTCGTCCGGGCCTCGTTGCGTTTGCGGGTTGGTATAATGGCCCGATGGCCATTTATCGCACGATGACGCCGGATGAGAAGCTCAAGGCGATGCAGAAGAGCACCCGCCGCACGCTCCGAGCTTGTGCAAAAATCGTCGTCGCGCCATGAATGAGACAAAGAACCTTGGGTGAGCGAGTCCGCCG
>JAYUGD010000744.1:0-1388 GCA_043767785.1 Zavarzinella sp.
CCGCCGCGTCGGCCTTGAATTCGACCGGGACGGCCGGGGCCTTCTCCAGCTTTTCCAGCAGGGCGGTGGCGGCCGGGTAGTCCCCCACGTCCGTCTGGAGCCGGGCGAGTTGCCGGGCGCCGTGCGAGAACTGCCAGCAATCGGGGTTGGCGGTCAGGAAGTCGCTCAGGCCCTTGATGGCGGCCTTCATCTGCTCCTCGCCGTCGGCGAGAGCGGCCTTCAGCGAGGCGACGCGGAACTCGAAGTTCCGCTTGGCCTCGGGGGGCATCGTGAACTTGTCCTTCGGCTCCTTGCCGGACAACAGCGACTCGTAAATGGCCAGCGTCGTCGCGTAGTCCCGCTTCGCCTCGGCCTCCTGGGCCTCGGCCAACTTGTTGTTGACCGGGATCGGGAAGCCCGAGTACGAGACGGAAATGATCTCGTTGGCGGGGACGGCCTCCTCCTTCGTGGGGGAGAGTTTCACCTTGACGCCGCCCACGTCGTCGGCCGACACCTTGCCGGTGACGGTGACGCCCTTCTCGGACTTCTTGTCCTTGCGGATGATGGTGTCCGCGAACGACTGGTGGGAGACGGCCGCGATCACGAAGGCCAGCGCGGAAAGGCCGAGGAAACGTCGGAGAAGCATTCGGTCTCGGGGAGTTAGGGTCTCAGGGGTCGTCGCGGGGGCCGGCGTCACTGTTTCTTGGCGGCCCCGAGGGCGGCCAGTTCTTCGTACTTCTTCTTCACCTGCGGGTACTCGGCCACGAGGGCGGCGATCTTGTCCCGCAACTCGGCGTTGATGTCCTTGTTCGTGTCCGTCAGGTTGAACAGCTTCTGGCCGATGTCGGCCAACTTGCCGTCGATGCCCTCCTTGGTCATCCCCTTGGGCCACTTGTCCATCGGCAGGGTGGCCCACGCCTTGGCGCTGGCCCGCTGGACTTCGTAATTGAGGTCGAAGAACATCTGCCGCTTGGCGGCCTTGGCGGCCCCGTCCTTGTCCCCCTCCTTGGGGGGGCCGGGGACGGTCGGGACGAACTCCTTGCTCAGCTTCTCCCAGTTCTTGATGGCGGCGCCGAACTGCTTCTGGTCTTCCAGGAGGAAAATGTATTCCTTGCGCATGTTGACGTTGTTGTAGCCCCAGCCCTTCGTCGCCCCTTTGGCGGCGATCGGGTCGCCGATCATGTCCCGGATCAGCCCGCTCGCGGTCTTGAGGTTGGCGTCCCCGCCGGCCTGGCGCAAGGCCCGCACTTGCTCGAACTGGAGCCGGCGGACGAAGACTAAGTTGGCCTTCTCGGCCTCGGCCTTTTCCTCGTCGGTCTTGCCAGGGTTCACGAACGGCTTGGCGATCACTTGGCCGTAGAGGGTGAACGCCTTCACGGACTCCCCGACGCTGTCGTACCCGTGGCCCA
>JAYUGD010000745.1:0-4212 GCA_043767785.1 Zavarzinella sp.
TGCGAAACCTGGCCGCTGCCAAGAACCTGGTGGTTATGCCAGGCCACAACTACATCTACGAAGGCGGCATGATGCGCTCGCGCGAACTGATCGCCGAGAATGAACTCGGCCGGATCACGTCCGCCTATGTGATGTACAACATTCATCACCCCGAAGAAGTTGCGTCACGCTACCCCGGCGTGGTGCGACAAATCTTGACACACCACTCGTACATCCTGCTGTACCTCGTCGGCGCCCCGGTCGAACTGTGTGCCATGAAGGCGACGCTGCACTACCAGGAGTACCCGGAGGAAGACCTCGCCATGGTGCAGATGCGGCTGGCGAACGGGGCGTTGGCCCACTTCTGCGCCAGCTTCGCCGCCGACGACCACGCCGCCGACCCGTGGACGGTGATGGTCAAGGTGATCGGCACCGCCGGCAGCACGCGCTACAGCTACCGCGACCACGTCGAGATCAAGCCGGGCCTCGTCCACTCGCAGACGTACACGGCCTACCAGGGGTCCGTGATGAACGAGGTGAAGCACTTCATCGAAAACTGCATCCGCCGCGGCGAGCAGCCGTTGTCCACGCTGGACGACGCCATCACCGCCCAGCGCATGATCGAGGCGTGCGAGAAGTCGATCCGGGAGAACAGCGTGGTGACGCTGTAAGCGGTGGGGAGCCGAATTTGTTTAGCTGCGACGCGACGCTTCGGAGTGGAGCGCGGGGCCGCAACCCGCAAAACTGCTTGCTCAAACGGGAAGTGGCTTGATTGTTGGCGGCCCGCGCTCCACTCCGAAGCGTCGCGTCGCGGCTAAACATATCTCACTTCTTCCCCGGCACCACCGCGCGGCCCCGCGTGTGAACTGGCTTCGTCACCACCGGCTTGGGAATCTCGGCCACCGGGGCGCGGCGGCAGACGCGGGCGGCGACGGCCACTTTCAGAAGGTGGATGCCGCCGCGGAAGATCAGGAGGCCGATGATGACGGCCGGGACGCTCTCCAGGTACAAGCCGTACGGCTGGTGCGGCAGGTACACGTACATGGCGAGGTAAAAGGCGTACAGGCCGAGGGCGATCAACAGCCACCCGGCGACTTCGCGGACCCAATACATCGGCGATTACCTCCCCGCGCGTTTGCGGGACATCTTGGCCTTGAACCATTTCCGCCAGCGCTCGACCCGGTCCGTCTCCCGGCGCGTCTCGTGGAACGCCTCGTCCCGCACCACCATTGAGGCTTCCGCCGGCGTCATGCGGCTCATCCGCAGGTACGTCAACACCGCGGAGGCGATCATCAACAGCGAACCCAAGCCCCACAACAGGGCCATCGCTCGGCCGCTTCCCGTCGTGAGTGTGTGCGGGCGCATGGCCCGCTCGGCCAGCGTGACGGCCAGCCAGCCGAGTTGTCCCACGATCACACACACGCCGCCGACAATCAGAATTCGCGGTAATTCTTCCGGCCCCACTTGCGTCAGCGGCCGCGACACCGGCTCGGGCATGAACACTTCTCGCCGCACCGAGGGGTCTTTCGGCATGGCCTCCCGGAGCAGGGCGTTCAGGCGGTAGTGGCCGACTAGGTACGCCAGCACGGCCATCGCGAGTAGGCCGTCCTCGATGCTGTAACCTCCGTCGAACACGAAGCTGGACCATTGCCCGGTGCCGATGAAGTTTGTCACCGAGAAAAACCCGGGGTCGAGCAGGGCATACGTTGTCAACAGTAAAAGGATGATGGGCGCCCCGGTCATCTTCGCGAACAGGCCGAGGAGTGCGAACAAGATGGCGATGATCGCCAAAATGTCCCCGCCTCGGGATGTCATCAGGAAGAAGTACACCAGTAGCCCGGCCCCCGCCATGACGAGGTAGCCGAGCGGGGCCGGGGCCGCGTAGCGCATGACGAACTGGAAGCGGTCCTTGTTCATCGCCGCCCCCTCATGCCGCGGAGGCGGTTCATGCGGTCCAGCACCATTTGCACGGTCTCCTCGTGCCCGGCCCGCACCACGGTCACGCCTAAGCGGCCGAACTCCTTGCGGAGCCGGAAGAAGTTCTTGTGGTACCGCTCCGTCTGGTCGCGTTCCAGTTCCATGTCCAGCGCCCGCAGCCCCCGCTCGCCCATCAGTTCGGCGGCCGGGATTTTCAACGAGAACGCGTCGGCCGGGTCGGTGGGCGGCAGCGGCATGTCTTCTTGCCACGGGATGACGACCAACACTTGATGGTGCCGGCCGACGGCCACGCGCACGGCTCGCACCAAGGGGTCGATGTCATCGACCAAGTCCACGAGGTCCGCGAGCAGCACGAAGAGTTCGTTGTCCCGCCCGCGCGAGACGCCGTAGTTCAGGGCGGCGGCCAGCGTCGCCAGTTTGGGCTTGGAGTAAAAGAGGTATCTTCCCCGCACGTCGTACAGCCGCACCGGGTAGCGAGTCTGGTGGTCGGCGAGGAACGTCATCGCCCGGCGGGCGAAAATCTGGTCGTCGTGCAGGTAGTGAACCTCGGCCCCCGGCTCGTCGCCGTCCAGCGTGGCGAACAGAAGGCCGAGCTGCTTGCGCTGCGTGCGGCGCTGCCGGCCTTCGCCGAAGAATCCGGTAATGCCGTGGATCAGCCAGAAAAGCGTTGCGGCCGACATGAGGAGGGTAGCTGGGATGAGTGTGCCGTAAATGCCTAAGTTCCGAAGAAACGGCCCCATGACGGCCCAGTAGATCTCGAACGGTAAGAGAGTTCGGTGCATCAGTCCCGCGCACGAGGCGATGAGGCCCACCACGGTGAACAACATCGGGAAGACCAGCAAGTAAATAACCCAGACCCGTCGCGTGTCACTGACGTGGTTCCAATACATGCTCCGGATTGCCTTCAGCGTGAACAGCGGGACAACCAACGGAGTCAATAATGTTGACAACCGGACATAGATATTGCCTTGGTAAAACGTCCAAAGAGTTAGGGCGCTGAAGAAGGGGAACGCGAGGGAATAGATGCAGAGAAGGACGATTAACCGCGGTGAAATCGCCCCGGGAAGCGTGTTCACCCGCTTGTCCATCAACTCCGGGTACAGTTCGTTGGCGACCGGGAACGACAGTTTGGACAGCGCATCCGCGTCCGCGAACGGGCCTAGCGGCGTGGGGCGGGCGGCGGCTTTCGCCAACAGGTGCAGCATGTCGATCAGGTGCGTGCGGGAGCGGTTCGGCCGCATCATCTGGGAGCCGTACTCGTCGAAAATCACCAGGCCGACGTGGTCGCGCTCGACGGCCACGCCCTCGGCGACGCCGGCCGAGAGGTTCGCCAACCGCGTCAGTTTGCTCTTGGCGACCGGGCCGACGCGGACGCTCTCGGAGGCGTCCACGAAGAGCGTGGCCCGGATCGGCACTTCGCTCTCCAACTCTTTGGTAATCAGCTTGTCCTTGCGGGCCGACGGCTTCCACGCGATCATCTTCGGCGGGTCGCCGGGTAGGTAGTCCCGCAGGTCTTGCAGTTCGCTTCCGCCGCCCGGCTGCCGCAGACGGTGGACGCCGGGCGGCGGGAAGATGTTGTGCCGCTTTTTGCCGCGCCGGTTCCCCTCGGCCCCGGTGAGCCTCGGCAGCACCGGGTAGCGCCGCCCTTCCTTCAACAGGATGCTCTTGTAAAAGAACCCCTGCCGGTCGGTGACGCGGACGCGGACGCCCTCGAAAATCAGTTCGCCCGGGGCGTCGCACTTCACGCGGTACTCGACGCGGCCCGGCCGCCCGTTGGCGACGGACGTGAACGCCTGCTCGCCGTCGCTCACTTTGGTGACGACGAACGGCACGCAGTCTTCGAGATAAACGTCGGGCAGTCGGCCACGCGGCAGCGAGAGTGTCACGCGCACGTCGAACTCGTTGTTGGCCCACAGGAGGGGGACGGCCTTGCGCTCGTCCCAGATTTCGCGCTTGATGCGCAGGCCGGGCAGGACGAAGAACACGCGGTAGGCGAACACGGCCCACTCGGCGATGAACCAAACCATGATTGTCCCGCCGATGACGGCCATGGCGGCCCCGTACCGCGGCGACAGCAACGCCCCGAGCAGGGTCATCGCCGCCGCCACGCCGAGCAGCCACCAGCCGCGCGAGGTGAGCAAACAAGCACTCCCAAAGCGGACTCAAACCCAGTCGAAACACTCATTGCCGCGGGCGGCCAATGTACTCCTTACGCTCCGCGTGAGGAAAGGCTTCCACCCTGTAGCGACACGCGGCCGTGGCGAACGGCCGATCCTCACGCGGAGCGTGAGGAGT
>JAYUGD010000746.1:0-11402 GCA_043767785.1 Zavarzinella sp.
TCTGCTCTTGCGTGAGGGTCACGTCCGTCACGGTGCCGGCGATGTCCAGCTTCAGGTTGCCGGTCATCTTCACCGTCACGTCGGAGCTGTCGATACGGCCGGTCTTGGTGTTGAACATGATCGTCCCGCCGTTCTTGGCCTTCGGGTCCGTGTCCTGAACCAGCTTGCCTTCCTTGATCTTGAACGGCAGCGTCTCGGGGGCCGTGTCGGCCGGGGGGGCGGTGTAGACGAGGACCACGCCCACGGCGATCTCGGCCACGTCGCCGGTCGTCTTCTTCCACTCGAAGTTGTACGTGTTCTCGTAGCTGCCCAACGGCCCGAGGACGAGCTTCACCTTGCGGTCCCACTTGTCGCCGATCTTCTTCTTTTCCTTGGGGACGACGCCAAAGGTCGGGTCGGCCATCTGCTTCATGGCCTCTTCGCCGAGAATTTTGTTCAGCAGTTGTTCGAGCTGCTTGTTGGCGGCCACCAGCTTCTTCACGAATTCGTCACGGCCGTCCACCTTCTCGACGGTGTAATCCTTGGCGATCGTCAGCGTGAACTGCGACCCCTTGAGGGCCTTGAAGAACTCGGTGAGGGCGGTGTTCGTGCCGGGGGAGGCGACTTCGTTCGTGGAGTCGTAAGAGACCGGGTTGCCGGCGATGTCGATTTTCATCTTCACGCCTTCAATGGTCTGCTGGACGATCCATTTGTCGCCGGTCTGCGTTTGCGGCAAGAACTTGAAGTAGAAGGTTTGCTCTTGGTTCTGGCCGACATCCAGCCCTTGGACCTTGATGTTCTGGATCGTCTTCGTGGTCATTTCTTGGAAGAACGGCACGTCCTTGACGAATTTCCACGCCAGTTCGTTGTCCCCGGCGGCGGGAACGGGGGCGACTTCCTTCTTGGGTTCTTCCTTCTTCGGCTCAACCTTGGGAGCTTCTTTCTTGGGTTCTTCCTTCTTCGGCTCCTCTTTCTTCGGCTCTTCCTTCTTGGGTTCGGCCTTGGGGGCCTCCTTCTTCGGCTCCTCCTTGGGAACGTCCTTCTTGACCTCCGTCTTGGGGGCCGGATCCTTCGGCGGGTCTTTCTTTTCTTGCGCGGCGGTCGTGGCGAACATTACCCCGGCCAAGCCGAAGACGGAGAGCAATCGCAGCATGGACACGTAACGTACCTCCCGGAATCGGGTGTCATCCCAAACGGAAATTTGATTGTTCGGTGAGTGTAGGGACCGCCGGCCCGAATGGTAGGGCCGTTCGTCACCTGTTACGCATGATACGCCGTGGCGAGATGCAGAGTTCAAGCCCCTCACCCAAGGATAAAACTTCTAAGATGGTGTGCAACGCAGCCCCTTTCGGTGTCGGAATCATATGGCCAACGGCAAGCATTGGATCGGCGTCGATCTCGGCGGGACCAAGATTCTCGCCGGCGTGTTCGACCAAGACGTGAAGTTAGTCGCCAAGAGCAAACTCGCCACGAACTACGAAGATGGCGGGCCGGCCGTGTTCGGCCGCATCGTTCAGGCCGTGGACCAAGCCATCAAAGATGCGGGCGTCGCGGCCGAGAACATCGCGGGCTTGGGCTTGGCCGTGCCGGGGCAAATCGTACCGCAGTCCACAATCGTCCGTTACGCCCCCAATCTGCAATGGCGAGATTTTGACCTGACGCCGCTGTTCCCGGCCCACTGGAAGTGGCCGGTGATCGTGGACAACGACGTGCGCATGGGGACGTTCGGCGAGTGGTCGCGCGGCGCGGCGAAGGGGGCCAAGAACGTCTTCGGCATCTTCGCCGGGACGGGCGTGGGCGGCGGGCTGATCCTGAACAACAAACTGTTCCACGGGTTCAACGGGCACGCCGGGGAGATCGGCCACATCATCATCGGGTGGAAGCACGGCACCGAATTGGAAGCCATCGCCGGCCGCCGCAACCTGATGCTGCGGGCCAAGGAATTAATCGCCGACGCCCCCAAGAACATCCGTAAAGAATGGAAAAATACGGACCCGACGACGTTCAAAAGCTCGTTGATCGCCGAGTACGTGGAGAAGCAAGACCCCATCATGCTTCAGGTGATGGACGAGGCCGCCCGGGCCATCGGGGCCGGCGTGGGGACCGTAATCAACTTGCTGTCGCCCGAGGTGATCGTCATTGGCGGCGGCGTCACGAAAGCGCTCGGGGCGCAGTTCCCGGAACGCATTTGGGAATTTGCACAGCGGTATGCCCTGCCCCGCGCCACGGAAAATGTGCGGTGCGTCATGTCGGCCCTCGGCGACGACGCCGGCATCACCGGGGCCGCCGCCTACGCCCAACAACGCTTCGCGGCTGGCGACGCCGCGATGCCGGAGACCGCCGCCGTATGAACGACTGGAATTCGCGCTACGAGGCGATGCAACGGCTCGCCCGCGAGGCCGGCAAGATCGCCTTGGCCTACTTCGACCGCGGCACGCCGGTCGAGACGAAAGCGGACGACAGCCCGGTGACGGTCGCGGACCGCTCGGCCGAGCGACACCTGCGGGACGAGCTGACAAAACTGTTCCCCGGCGACGGCTTCCGCGGCGAGGAATACGGCAACGAGTCGGGGACCACGGGCTACCGCTGGATCATCGACCCGATTGACGGCACCCGCTGTTTTGTCCGCAACATCCCGCATTGGGCCACGTTGGTCGCCTTGGAATATCAGGGCCAAGTGGTCGCCGGGGTGGCCTACGAGCCGGTCTTCGACCGCATGTACCAAGCGGCCAAGGGCACCGGCGCCTTCCGCGACGGCAAGCCGATCCGCGTGTCTGGCATTCCGAAACTGGGCGACTCGCTCGCCTGCTACGCGGGTCTGCGCTACTTTCAAAAGGCCGGCAAGGAGAGCCAGTTTTTGGCTCTCCTCAACGCCGTGGACCGCGCCCGCGGGTTCGGGGACTATTACGGGTTCCTGCTGGTTGCCCAAGGGTCGTGTGAATTGATGGCCGACCACGGCGTCCATATTTGGGACATTGCCCCGCTGAAAATCATCGTCGAGGAAGCCGGCGGCACATTCACCGACTGGTCCGGCGGCCACGACTTGGAGCGGCCCGACTGTCTCGCCAGCAACGGCCGCGTCCACCAAGAAGCGTTGGCGATTTTGCAAACTTAGGGCCTTCACCCCATTGAAAAATCGTTGCGGGCCGGTGAAAATGGAATGATCCCGCCTGACGCCCCGTTCCACCACTCTCCTATTTCGGAGCCGGTTTCATGAAGCGTATTTTCGGCGCTGCCCTGTTGAGCGCCTTTGCCGCCGTGTTCGCCGTCCAAGCGGAAGAACCCGCCAAAGTGGCCGGCGATTGGGTCACGGTGAAGGGGAAGATCGTTTGGGACGACGCCAAGGGTGCGGTCCCGAAGCGGACCCCGATCAAGGCCGACAAGGACGAAGACCTCGCGGCCAAAGACCCCGACTTTATGACGGAAGACTGGGTCGTGAACCCCAAGAACGGCGGCATCAAGAATGTCGTCGTCTGGCTGGCCCCGGAGCCGACGGCCGCCCAACTCGCGGACTTGAAAGCGAAGAAGCTAAAAGTGTTCCCGTCCTTCGCCAAGGCCGACATTCACCCGGCCTTAGCCAAGCCGGCCAAGGACAGCGTGGAAATCGACCAGCCGTGTTGCCGATTCATCCCGCACATGACGGTGGCCCAGGAAGGCCAAAAGTTGGTGATTAAAAACTCCTCCCCGGTCCCGCACAACGCCAAGTACGTCGGCAACGAGAACGGCGAAGGGAACCCGCTGATCCCCTCCGGCGGCGCCTTTACGTTGCCAAACCCGTTGGCCAAAGAGAAGTACCCCATTGAGTTGACGTGCAGCATTCACCGCTGGATGAAGTCTTACGTGCGGGTGTTCGACCACCCGTACTTCGCCGTCACGGACGCGGACGGCAACTTCGAGATTAAGAACGCCCCGGCCGGCGCCGGCAAGTTGCGGATGTTCGTGTGGCACGAGTCCGGCTTCAGCGGCGGAGCGGCCGGCAACCTCGGCTCGACGATGGTCGTGAAGCCCGGCACGATGAACAAGGGACTCATCAAGTTCGACGGTCCGAACTGAGTGGACGTGACGCCCGTTCCGGCCACATCCGGAACGGTTTTTTTCGACAAGCACTTTTCATGTCATGCCCTTTGCGGCGGGCAATCCGCGGACGTTACCAACCAACCCCTTGCTCGGACGGTCCACAAAGGTTAACCTTTCCCCGATGACTCGTCTGAATGACGAACTTCGGACTCACATAACCGGAAGGGTTTCCCATGTCGAAAAAGTTTGCGTATTGCCTCGCCGTGGCGACGTTCCTCGGCGGGCTACTGTTCGCCGAGTTGAGCCGCGACTACCTGTACGCCCAAGAGTCGAAGGGGCCGAAGTGGTCCCACGGGCTGATGCTGCGCGTCCGCAAGGCCGACCAGCCGGACTTCGACAAGACCACCCCGAAGGTCGGCGTGGAAGTGTTCGTGGACGAGAACAACGGCAACCTGATCTACATCACCGAGCAGGGCGGCATCTCCGTCGTCAAGAAGTAAATCGGTGTTCGTACCCGAGCGGCTCCAACGCCGACCGGGTATCGCCGTCCACGAGCCAGAACCCGCTTTCCACCATTCGCCCGATGGCGTGCAACGTCACCCCGTCGGGCGGTTGTATGCGCAGCAGCCGCGGCCCGTCTTCCGCGGCCACGGTGAAGACCAATTCGAAGTCTTCCCCGTCCCCCAAGGCGTGTATCAGCGGGCGGCGCCCGTCCTGTAAACTCAGTTGCCGGGCGGCCTCGGCGATGGGAATCGCCGCCGCGTGCAGCTCGGCCCCGACGCCGCTGGCCACGGCGATGCGGTGCAAATCTTTCGCCAAGCCGTCACTCACGTCGATCATGGCGTGCAAATCAACGCACTCGTGCAGCCACCGGGCGGCGGCGACGCGCGGCGTGAAGTCCAAGTGGTGTCCGAGGATGCTGCCGCCGAGCGGGCCGGTGACGAAAATCCAATCCCCGACTTTGGCCCCCGACCGCAAGACCGGCCCGCGCGGGTGAACTTCTCCGAGCAAGGTAACAGATATGGTGAGCGGCCCGTCCCAAGTGTTCGTGTCCCCGCCGGCGATGGCGACTCCGAACTCCGCGGCCAAGGACTGAAGCCCGCGGTGGAGTTCCTTTACGTCCTCAAAGGACATCGAACGAGGCAACCCGAGGCTGACGAACGCGGTCTTGGGGGCGCCGGCCATCGCGGCCATGTCGCTGATGTTCACGGCCATCGCCTTCCGGCCGACGCGGTACGGGCCGGCCTCGGCGAGTCGGAAGCAACTCCCTTCCATCAGCATGTCGGTCGTCACCAGCGTGGCGACTGGTGAGGGCGGCAGAACGGCGCAGTCGTCCCCGATGCCGACTGTCACCGCCAGCGTGGCGGCTTGCCCGCGTTTGACCCACTCGATGAACGCGAATTCGCTTGGAACTGCGGTAGCCATTTCGGTCCACGGCCGCTGGGGCGGTCATTTCTTCCCGGGGAAGCGGTGCCCGGCGACATCCATCGGGACGGTGTAGACGGACGTTTTGGCGGTCACGTACAGCGTCTTGAAGTCTTTGCCGCCAAAGGTGACGTTCGCCGGCTGTTCGGGGATGGCGATCACGCCCAACAGTTTGCCCGCGGGGTCGAACACTTGCAGGCCCAACTCCGACGTGATGTACAAGTTCCCTTGTTGATCCACGGTCAGTCCGTCCCCGCCGCTGTCTTTTTTGCCGTCCGCTTGTTTCAACTCGCAGAAGAGACGACTTTCGCCCAGTTTACCCGGGCCTTCCACGGTAAACGCGAGCATTTTGGCGGATTGAGACGGGATCACGTACAGCGTCTTCTCGTCCGGGGACAAGATGATGCCGTTGGGGTTTGGCAAGTCTTTCGCGGCCAGCCGCGTCACCTTGCCGTCGGCGGCAATGTAGTAAAAGGAGCGGACGCCCTGCGGCAACGGCTTGGGGGCCGAGTAGTCGGGGTCCGTGAAGTAGTACCCCCCCGCGGAATCCGCGACGACATCGTTGGGGGCGTTGAACCGCTTGCCGTTAAACTTGTCGGCCAAAATCCGGCGAGACTTCCCGTCCGCGGAGTACGCGGTTACTTGACCGTCCATCTCGCAAGCGACCAGTTCGCCGGCCCCGTTGACCATCAGGCCGTTGGCGTGGTTCGCCTTCTCGCGGAAGGTCGTCAACTTGCCGTCCATCCCGATGCGGTGAATCCGCTCGTTGGGGATGTCCGTGAAATAGACCACGCCCGTGGCGTCGGCCGCCGGCCCTTCGGTAAACTGGAACCCGGTGTGCAACTTCGTGGGGGACGCGGTCGGACCGAGTCCCTTGATCGGCTCGGCCCGAAGTGACACGGTCAGAGAAGCGGTCGCGCAGACGGCGATGAGCGACCGGGTCAAGGAGGTCATAAAAGGTTTCCAACAGCGGTGAGAGCGGATTTCGCACGGCGGGTGTGGGCGGGACAGTCAACAGCCCGGCCAAAGCAACTGGCCGGGCGCGGGCGGATTAGTTAGACGGGGGTGCTGTTTTTGCCTCGCCGGCGGCGGGTACTTTCTTGGCGTCGGCGGACGCTTCCGGTTTCGGTTGCTCGGCTTTCTTTTCTTTTTTGCCGAAGATCGCCTCGTACCCATCCCCGAAATCCTTGGTCTCGCCTAAGCCGATGCGAACGATGCTCATGGTTGGTCTCCGGTTGGTCAGCGGGCAGTTTTGGAGATTATATCGCTGCCGACGCGGGGAGAAACGGGGAATGTGGCTTGGGCCGGCGGACTGTGCCGATTAACCAAGGTTGCCGGCGCCGCCCTCATAACTGGCTTGATCGTTTTAACCATTTCCCTCCCTGCCATAGGACTACATGCTATGGTGGAAGAAGAAACGGCGCTGTCCCCCAAACGGCTGGTCGCCTTTTCAGACTCACCCCCTGACGCCGGACGGACTCGGCTTTATTGATCGCAGGAACATCGGCATGCCGGGCCTCGACTCCTCCGTACCCCCGAAGCCCGTCGTTGTGACGGTCATCGGCACGCGCCCGGAAGTCATCAAGCTGGCCCCCGTCGTCCGGCAATTGGATTTGCACCCCGGTGAACTGCACTCGGTCGTCGTCTCCACGGGCCAGCACCGCGACTTGATCCGGCCGATGGCGGACCTGTTCAAAATCCGCGTGGACCACCACCTCGAATGCATGACGGCCGGCCAACCGCTGAGCCGATTGCTCGCCCGCTGCTTGGAAAGTTTGGACACGGCCTTGGCCGAGATTCGGCCCGACTTGGTCCTCGTGCAGGGGGACACCACGTCCGCCCTCGCCGGCGCTCAAGCGGCGTTCCACCGCGGGATTCCCGTCGGCCACGTCGAGGCCGGGTTGCGCACGAATACGCCGCTGTCCCCCTTCCCCGAAGAGATGAACCGCCGTCTCGTCAGTCGCTTGGCGACCTGGCATTTCGCCGCCACCCGGCGCAACGTGGAAAACCTCTTGGACGAAGGGGTCGAACCGGCGGTGATTTTTCACACCGGCAACCCGGTCGTCGACGCCCTTCAATACATTGGCTTGGTCGGGACGCCGAGCGAATCGCTTCGACAGGTGTTGGGGAAGACTCAAGGGTACCGCCGCATTGCCCTGACCACGCACCGCCGCGAAAGTTTTGGCGCCGTGTTGGAGGGGAACCTCCGCGTGATCCGCGAATTTATCGACGCCAACCCGGCGTACTGCGTCGTGTTCCCGGTTCACCCGAACCCGGTCGTGCGGGCCGCCACGCAGGCCATTTTTGACAACCACCCGCGCCTCGTGTGTTGCGAGCCGATGGCCTACCCGGACTTCGTGGCCCTCATGGGCGAGTCGTGCTTGTTGGTCTCCGACTCCGGCGGCATCCAAGAAGAAGCGCCCACGTTGCGCAAGCCGGTGATCGTGATGCGAGAACAAACGGAGCGGCCGGAAGCCGTCGAGAGCGGGTACGCCACGCTGGCCCCCACGCCCGACGATTTGAAGGCGGCCTTGGCCCGCTTCACCGCGGACGCCCCCCTGCCCCGCGGGGAGAATCCCTTCGGCCGCGGCGACGCCGGGCACCGAATCGTGACGGCCATTCGCGAACAGATTTTGCGCACGGCTGACGTGCCTGGGGAGGTGTTCGCGTGACGCCGTCCCGGCCCGCGAAGACGAACATCCTTACCGTCGCCTTGGAAGACTACTTCCAAGTCGGGGCGTTCAACCGCGTCATCCAACAGGGCCAGTGGTACCGCTTCGAGAACCGCCTCGAAAAAAACA
This sequence comes from Zavarzinella sp., assembly GCA_043767785.1. Lineage (GTDB taxonomy): Bacteria > Planctomycetota > Planctomycetia > Gemmatales > Gemmataceae > Zavarzinella. Next base: position 8,223 of record JAYUGD010000746.1, read on the forward strand.
CGCGCCGCCTCTTGGACTTACTCGCGCGGAACAACTTGAAAGCCACGGTCTTCGTCCTCGGGTGGATCGCGGACCGCTTCCCGGAACTAATCAAATTGGTAGTTTCCCAGGGGCATGAAATTGCCAGCAAGGGCTACTACCACCGCGGCATCAAAGGGCTGACCCCGATCGAGTTCAAGGAAGATTTGATCCGGTCTCGCGAGGCCCTCGAACGGGCCGGGGGCCGCAAAGTGGTCGGCTACCGGCTCGCGGACGGCTGGTTCACGCCCGACGACATGTGGGCGATGGAGTCCTTGGCCGAGGTGGGCTACGAGTACGATTCCAGCATCGCCCCCATCGGCGACACCTTCACGGACGACCCGCGGCACGGCGTTGTTCACCGGCAGGAAGGCCAGCACGGCGGCGTCTGGGAAGTGCCGATTTCCACCGGCCGCATCCTCGGCGTGCGCGTCCCCATCGCGGGGGGCAATTACCTGCGGCAAATTCCTAACTGGCTGGTGCGCCGGGCCGTGGACCGCTGGATGACGCGGGTGGACGCCCCGCTGGTCGTCTACTTCCATGCGTGGGAACTCGACCCGGACCAGCCCAAAATCACCGCCACGTCGCGGCTCACCCGCCTGCGCCACTACCGCAACCTCCACAAGATGGAGGGGTATCTCGAAAATCTCTTCCAGCGGTACTCGTTCACCAGCGCGGCCGATTACTTGGGCCTCAGCACCGAGTTGACGGATTCCCGGTTCAGCCAGAATGCCATCACGCCGGCCATCACGCCGGCCGACGCTCGGCCGGTCCCGCCACCCGTTTCCGCGGAACTTCCCAAACCGCCGGTCACGATCGTGGTGCCGTGCTTCAACGAAGAGTTGATCCTCCCGTACTTGGGCAACACGCTCAAGAGCGTCGAGGAGAAACTTGGACGGAAGTACCGCATCGAGTTTGTCTTGGTGGACGACGGCAGTACGGACCGCACGTGGGAAGGATTGAACTCCACGTTCGCCACGACCCCGAATGTCTCCCTGTACCGCCACGAGCGGAACCGCGGGGTGACGGCCGCCATCATGACCGGCCTGTCCCACGCGAAGACGCAAATCGTTTGCTCCATCGACTGCGACTGCACGTACGACCCGCACCAGCTTGAGGGGATGATCCCCATGCTGACGCCGGGGGTCGATTTGGTGACGGCCTCCCCTTACCACCCAGAAGGCTTGGTGCGGAACGTCCCCGGCTGGCGGCTGCGGCTGTCCCGCGGGGCGTCGTGGTGCTATCGCCGCATTCTGCGGCAGAAATTGCACACGTACACCAGTTGCTTCCGCGTCTACCGCCGCTCGAAGACGATTGACATCCCGCTGACCTACGGCAACTTCCTCGGCATCGCCGAACTGATCGGCCGCATGGACTTGGCCGGCTCGACCGTCGTGGAATATCCCGCCGTGCTCGAAGTGCGGATGCTCGGCCGCTCGAAAATGAAGACGGTCAGTACCATCCTCGGACACCTGAAGCTGATGGCCAGCCTCGCCCGCCAACGCTTTTTCGGCCCCAAGCCGCCGGCCCCGACGGAACCGTCGGAAGTGGTCGCGGAGACGCCGATCCCCGAAACGCGCGAAATTCCGGCTTTACTGCTGCCCGTTGAACAGGAGTCTCGTTCTTGAACATGATCTTCAAACCAGTCCCCCCCATGACACTCCCCTCCGATCAAGACGCCACCGGCCGCACGCTGGGGGCCGAAGAATTGGCCCTGCTCGCCGAAGTGATTAACTCCGGCACGCTGACCGTCACCAAGGGGACGGCCGGCAAGCGGTTCGAGACCGGCTTCGCCACGATGATCGGGGCGAAGAACGCCCACGCCTGTTCCTCCGGCTCGGCGGCCATTCACTGTGCCGTCGCGGCCGTGAACCCGGAGCCGGGCGACGAGATTATCACCACGTCCATCACGGACATGGGGGCGCTGACGCCCGTCGTGTATCAAGGGGCGATCCCCGTCTTCGCGGACGTGGACGCCCGCACCGGGAACGTGACGGCCGACACCGTCGCCGCCCGCCTGACCGACCGAACCAAGGCGATTATCGTCACGCACTTGTTCGGCAACCCGTGCGACATGACCGCGATCATGGCCCTCGCCGCCGCGAAAAACATTCCCGTCATTGAAGACTGTGCCCAAGCCTTTTTGGCCACCCACCGCGGCACGCCGGTCGGCCGCTTCGGCGCGGCCGGGTGCTTCAGCCTGCAACAGGGCAAGCACATTACCACGGGCGAAGGCGGCATCGTCGTCAGCGACGACGCGGCGGTGGCCCGCCAAGTGTTCCTGTTCATCAACAAGGCGTGGGGGTACGGGGACGCGAACCCGGACCATTATTCCATCGCCCTCAATTACCGCTGGAGCGAGTTGCAAGGGGCGTGCGCCCTGGGCCAACTCCCCAAGCTGCCGGACATCGTGAAGTCCCGCCGCCAAACCGCCAAAGTTCTCACCGCCGAACTTCAAGGTGTGGCGGGCGTCGAAGCGCCTGCCCAAGAAGAACATGATGACCCGGTGTTTTGGAAATACGCGTTGCTGGTCAATCCCGACATCATTCCCGGCGGGGCGGTCGCCCTCGGCAAGGCGCTCAAGGAATGGGGCATCGCCTCGGCGCCGCGGTACATCCAAAAGCCGGCGTTCCGGTGTCAGGTGTTCCGCGACCAAAAGACGTTCGGCAACAGCCGTTGGCCGTTCACGCTGGCCCGGCCCGAAGCCGTCGATTACTCGGCCGAGCGATTCCCCGGCACGTTCCAATATCTGGACCGCGTCCTCGTGTTGCCGTGGAACGAGAAATACACCGCGGAGCACGTCGAGTACATCGCCAAGGCGATTCACCAGTGTTGCACCGCCCTGCGCGAGGGGGCCGGCCGATGAGCGACCCCGTGAAATTCGCCCTGATCGGCGCGGGCGGCATTGCCCAGAGCTACGTTCAGGCGTTCGAGAACCACCCGGACGCCCGCGTGGTCGCCGTCGTGGACTCGCGGGCCGAGGCGGCCCAAGCCCTTTCCGAGCGATTGGGCTGTCGGGCCTTCGCCGGCCATACCGAGCTGTTAACGGCTGACATTCCGCTGGACGCGGCGATTGTCTGCACGCCGCCCAACAGCCACGAGAAAATTGTCCTTGACCTCGTGGCCGCGAAGAAGCATGTGCTGTGCGAAAAACCGTTCACC
>JAYUGD010000747.1:0-4201 GCA_043767785.1 Zavarzinella sp.
TGACGAAGGACACGCACCATGCGCGCACTCTTGGCCCTCCTCACCGCCGGCGTCGCCGCCGCCGCCTCGCCGACGCTCAGCGTCATCCAGCCGCGCGGCGTGCAGCGCGGCGTGGACTCGGTTGTCACCCTTAACGGGAACAATCTGGCCGACGCCCAGGAAGTCGTCTTCTACTCCCCGGGCCTCGCGGTCACGAAGTTGGAGCCGGTGAACAACGGCCAGTTCAAGGCCCACCTGCGGTTGGCCGCGGACACCCGGCTCGGCGAACACGCCGTCCGCGTCCGGACGGCCACCGGCATCACCGAGATGCGGACCCTGTGGGTCGGGGCGTTGCCCATTGTCGATGAGAAGGAGCCGAACAACGACTTCGCCGCCCCGCAGAAGGTCGGCCTGAACGTCACCGTCCACGGCGTCGCCGACAACGAGGACGTGGACTACTACTCCGTCGAGGCCAAGAAGGGCCAGCGCATCAGCGTCGAAGTCGAAGGCATGCGGCTCTCGTCCACGTTCTTCGACCCGTACATCGCCATTCTGGACGCCAAGCGGTTCGAGATGGCCACGTCGGACGACACGGCCCTGTACCGCCAGGACGGCTGCCTCTCGGTGGTCGCCCCGGAAGACGGCACCTACACCGTGCAAGTCCGCGAGACCTCTTACGCCGGCAACGGCGGCTGCCAATACCGCCTGCACATCGGCAGTTTCCCGCGGCCGACGGCCGTCGTCCCGGCCGGCGGCAAGCTCGGCGAGGAAGTGGAAGTGCGCTTCATCGGGGACGCGACCGGCGAGATTCGCCAGAAGGTCAAGCTCCCGGCCGTGATGCCCGCCGACGGCCGGTTTTTCCTGCACTGCCAAGACGCCGGCGGCGTGTGCCCCGGCGGCATCCCGTTCCGGCTGACGGCCACGGACGCCAACGTCGTGAAAGTCGAGCCGAACGACACGGCCGCCACCGGCACGCTGGGCGTGTTACCGTGCGCCTTCAACGGCACGATCGACAAGCCGTCGGACGTGGACTACTTCCGCTTCATGGCCAAGAAGGGGCAGGCGTTCGAGGTCCACTGTTACGCCCGCCGCCTCGGCTCACAACTCGACTCGGTCATGTACATGGGCATCAAGGGCCAGGGGGCGATGATCGGCAACGACGACGCGATTGGCCCCGACAGCATGTTCCGCGTCACCATCCCGCAGGACGGCGAGTACTGGATCAGCGTGACGGACCACCTCAAGAAGGGCGCGCCGACGTACTTCTACCGCATCGAACTCAAGCCCATCGAGGCGACGGTGCAGCTCGCCGTGCCGAGTTTCGTGCAGTACAGCCAAGAACGCCAAGCCTACGCCGTGCCGCGCGGCAACCGCTACGCCACGCTGGTCTCCGCCGGCCGGCAGGACTTCGGCGGCGATTTAACCATCACGGCAAACGGCCTGCCGGCGAAGGTGGCTGCGGTGACGGACGTGATGGCCGCCAACATGAGCGTGGTGCCGATGGTCTTCGAGGCCGCCGCTGACGCCCCGCTGGCGACCGGCCGGCTGACGTACTCGGGCGCCCTCGCCGACCCGAAGGCCGCCCCGCTGAAGAACGTCTTCGAGCAGCGGGCCGAGTTCATCATCAACAACCCCGGCCAGTCGGTGTACTGCTACCGCACGGAGCCGCTGGCCCTGATGGCCGTCACGGAAGCCGTGCCGTTCAAGATCAACATCGTCGAGCCGAAGGTGCCGCTCGTCCACAACGGGACGATGGAGTTGAAGGTCGTCGCCGAGCGGGCGGCCGGGTTCAAGGGCGCCATCACGGTGGTCCCGCTGTACAACCCGCCGGGCGTCGGGTCGGCGACGAGCATCGTGATCCCCGAGGGGAAGACCGAAGCGTCCCTGACCATGAACGCCAACGGCGGCGCCCCGGTCCGCAAGTGGAAGTACGCCGTGCTGGGGACGGCCGTCGTCGGCACCGGCCCGGTGTGGGTGTCGTCCCAGTTGGCGACCATCGAAATCGCCCCGCCGTACATGGCCTTCGCCATGGAGCGCGGGGCCGTCGAGCAGGGCAAGGACACGCAGTTGTTCCTGAAGATTGCCAACGTGAAGCCCTTCGCCGGCGAGGCCACGGTGAAGCTGATTGGCATGCCCGTGAAGACCGGCTATCCCGCGGAACTGAAGATCACCAAGGACACCAAGGAACTTTCCTTCCCCGTGAAAGTGGACCCGACGGCCCCGGCCGGCGTCCACCGCAACATCTTCTGCCAAGTGGTGGTGACGGAGAACGGCGAGCCGGTCCCGCACAATTTGGGCACGACGGAACTGCGGATCGACGTGCCGCTGCCGCCGAAGAAGGACGCCCCGGTGGTCGTGACGCCGGTGACGCCCGTGCCGATGCCGGTGGCCGCCCCGACGGCCGCCCCGCCGAAGCGGTTGACGCGGCTGGAACAATTGCGGCTGGAGCAGCAAGAACGCGAGAAGGCCGCCAAGGCGGGGACGCCGGCGCCGGCGAAGAAGTGACGTTGTTTAGCCGCGACGCGACGCTTCGGAGTGGAGCGCGGGCGGCGAGCCATCAATCACTTCCACGCGCGGCCGGCACTTTTACCCGGCCAATTCGCGCTCCACTCCGAAGCGTCGCGTCGCGGCTAAACGGTCGATGTCTGGTGACACTTAAAAATACAACTGGCTCGTCGGCTTGATAATCAACTCCGGCACCGACACGTGCGGCGGCAAGCTCGCCACGAACAAAATGGCGTTGGCCACATCCGCGGCCTTCAAAATCTTCGCCCGCTGCTCGGCAGTGACGGGGGTGGGGCGCTCGCTCAGGATCGGCGTGTCGATCTCGCCGGGGTAGATGCTGCTGACGCGGATGCCGCTCTCGACTTCCTCGCAGGCCAGGCAGCCGGCCAAGGCGTGCAGGCCGAACTTGCCGGCCGCGTAACCGGCGCCGGCCAGCGGGTACGCCCGCTTGCCGGAGACGGAGTTCACGTTCACGATGAGGCCGTCCTTGCGCTCGATCATGCCCGGCAGCACGGCCTTGATGCAGAAGAACGCCCCGTCGAGGTTCGTGCGGACTACCTTGTTCCAGTTCTCGACGGTCAACTCCCGCATCCGCCGGGCCTTGATGTTGGTCCCGGCGTTGTTCACCAGAATGTCGATGTGGCCGAACGTCTTCAGGACGGCGGCGACCATCGCGTCCACGGCCGCCGGGTCGGTCACGTCCGCGGCGACAGTCACCATGTCCGGGTGGCCCGTGGCGGTGTCCGCCAACTTGGCCGCGTCCCGCCCGACGATGGCGACCGCCGCCCCTTCGTCGGCGAACATGCGGGCGGCGGCTTGGCCCACGCCGCTGCCGCCGCCAGTGATTAAGACCTTTTTGCCCGAGAACCGTCCCATGTGTGTTTCCTTTGATGGCGAACCCGCCGCCCGTCTCACCGACTCTGTACAATAGCCATGTCCCTTACGCGGTGTGGGGGATTGTACCGATTTGGGGCTCAGCAATGACCAATCCGGAACTGAAACGCAGAACAGACGACCTTACGGCCCGGTTGACACAACTCCGGGACTCCCTTTGATGTCCCAGCCAAACTGGCCGAGCGGGAACGCCTGACCAACTCGCAGGGCGAGCAAGGCTTCTGGGACAACCAGGAGAAGGCCCAGAAGACCATCGGGGCCATCAAGACGCTCAATGCGTTGCTGCGGCCCTACGAAGAAGTCACCGCGTCCATGAATGACGTGGCCGCCATCATTGAGATGGCCGACGAAGACCCGTCCCTCGAAGGCGAGTTGGAGGCCGAGGCCACCAAGGCCATCGGGCTGTTCGAGAAGTTCGAGCTGATGGCCATGATGGCCGGGAAGACGGACGGCTGCACGGCCATCGTCTCCATCAAGCCAGGGGCCGGCGGGACCGAGGCGTGCGACTGGGCTGAGATGCTGTACCGCATGTACGGCAAGTGGGCGCAGGCCAAGGGCTTCGGCCTCGAAGAAGTGGACATGGAGCCGAACGAGGAAGCCGGCGTCCAGAGCGTCACCTTCAAGGTGAAGGGGGACTACGCCTACGGCTTCCTGCAAAGCGAGGTCGGCGTCCACCGCCTGGTGCGCATCAGCCCGTTCGGCGGCGGGGACACTCGGCACACGTCCTTCGCGGCCGTGGACGTGATGCCCGAACTCGACGACACCATCGTCATCGAGGTGAACGAAAAAGAACTCATCATGCAGACCTTCTGCTCCGGCGGCC
>JAYUGD010000748.1:0-4200 GCA_043767785.1 Zavarzinella sp.
GGCGCTCCCGGTTGGCTGGCGCTCCCGGTTGGCTGGCGCTCCCGGTTGGCTGGCGCTCCCGGTTGGCTGGCGCTCCCGGTTGGCTGGCGCTCCCGGTTGGCTGGCGCTCCCGGCTGCGGGAGAGGGCTGGAGTGAGGGGTTTTTCGACCCCCAGACGATCTAGTTGCACTTACTGACCGGAGGCCGGCCATGACCCGCCGATTCTGCGACGGACTCTCCCGCCGGGACGCCCTGCGCGTCGGGGCCGCCTCGGTGATGGGAAGCGCGTTCTCCCTGCCACGACTCTTGGCCAAGTCGCCCGGCACGAAGGACGTGTCGCTGATCTACGTGTTCCTGCACGGCGGCCTCAGCACCATCGACACGTTCGACCTCAAGCCGGACGCCCCGTCGGAGTTCCGCGGCGAGTTCAACGGCATCAACACGAACGTCCCCGGCGTGACCGTGTGCGAACACCTGCCCAGCGTGGCCAAGGTGATGGACAAGTTCTCGCAGGTGCGCTCGTTCCGGCACCACAACTCGGACCACGGCCCGGCCGACCACTACATGCTGACGGGCTACTTCCCGCAGGCCGGCTTCAACCCGACGCTGGTCCCGAACAACCAGCGGCCGTCCTTCGGGTCGATCATCGCCAAGAAGCTCGGGCCGCGCGGGGCGGTGCCGCCCTACGTGTGCCTGCCGAAAGTCCACGCCAGCTTCGGGGCCGCGTACCTCGGGGCCGGGGCCGCCCCGTTCGGCATCGACGCCGACCCGAACGCCCCGGACTTTAGCGTCCCGAACATCGTCCCGCCGCTGAACGTCGCCGGCGCCCGGCTCGACGACCGCCACGCCCTCCTCGGGGAACTCGACCAGTTCCAAAAGTCCGGCGAGGCCGCCGCCAACCGGGCCGCCGGGACCATCGGCGTCTTCCAGCGCAAGGCGTTCGACCTGATGACCTCCGCAGACACCAAGCGGGCCTTCGACATCCACGCCGAGACCCCGAAGACGCGCGACACCTACGGCCGCCACTCCCTCGGCCAGTCGTGCCTCATGGCCCGGCGTTTAGTGGAAGCCGGCGTCCGCTGTGTGACCATCGACCACAGCAATTGGGACACGCACGACAACAACTTCGGCGTCTTGAAGAAGACGCTGCTGCCGCAATTCGACACCGCCATCGCCGCCCTGTTCACCGACTTGGCCACACGCGGGATGCTGGACTCGACGCTGGTGCTCGTCACCGGCGAGTTCGGCCGGACGCCGCGCATCAACAAGAACGCCGGCCGCGACCACTGGGGGCCGTCGTTCACCGTGATGCTCGGCGGCGGCGGCGTGCAAGGCGGCCGCGTGATCGGCAAGTCCGACGCCCGCGCCGAGAAGCCCGGCAGCGACCCGTTCGGCCCGGAAGACCTGTCCGCGACGCTGATCCAACTGCTGGGCATCAACCCGAAGGAAGAGTTCCGCACGCCGGATGGCCGCCCGGTGGCCATCGTCAACGGCGGCAAGGTGATGAACGAGTTGCTGTAAGACGGAATACCGCCGAGAGGCGGTCGCGTTGGAGTCCCGCTTTTAAGCGGTCTGTGACCGTCGCGACGCAATAGGCCGGCGAACCGAGTCTTCGACGGTTCGCCTTTGTGGGTGACGACCGCTCGCCCAAGGGTGACGGCCGCTTACCTCACCCCCGGCCCCCTCTCCGAAACGGAGAGGGGGAGCACGTGGGCGAAAGTTTTTGAGTTCCTCCCATGCGTCTCCCCCTCGCTCTCCTCCTCCTCCCCGCCGTCGCCTCGGCCCAGTCGATGCTCGCCACGCACGCATCGAGCGGCTTGGACGCCACCTCGGCCCGCGGCCGCATCGAGCGGGCTTACCCGCGGCAATACGCCCTCCCATTCGAGGCGGCGGCCATGCGGTTGCCGCCGGCCGTGGAGGTTTTTCCCGGCCTGCGGCTGCCGGGGGAGAAGGAAGACCACCGCGAGGCCGTCCCGGCGATTCGCGTCGTGCGGCCGGTTCACCGGGCGGCGGACGCCGACTTGGGGCTGCAAGACGCCTACGACGTGCTGTTTTTCAGCGAGAAGAAAGTCGTGCTGATCCGCGTTCATTTGATGGTGGCCGGCGGGTCGTTCGCCGACCGCTGGAAGAAGCAGCTCCGCGCCCTGTTCGACTTCCAGGACCGGGACGGTGATGGCGAACTGAACGCGGCCGAGGCCGAGTATGTGTTCACCAACAAGGGCGTGCAGGCGATGATTAACCGGGGCTTCTCGTACCCCACGCCGTCGGAGCCGGGTCGCACACTGGCGGACTTCGATTTGGACCGCGACGGCCGCGTGAGCTTCGACGAGTTCCTGACGTACTACCGCCCGTCGGCCGCCGGCCTGCTCGACGAGCAGGCCCAGACCGGCTACGACCCGTATGGGCCGAAGCTGACGGAGGCGATGTTCAAAGTGCTCGACACGAACAAGGACGGCAAGTTGACCAAGGACGAGTTGACCGGCGTGCAAAACCTGTTCGCCACGCAAGACACGGACGAGGACGAGTGCCTGACGGCGCTCGAACTCGTCCCCGACCTGCTGCGAAGCCCCGGGGCGCCCGCCGCCCTTTCCGGCGGGGACGCCCTCCGCGTCTACCCGGCCGGGAAACGGCCGGACGACACCGCCCAGACGGTCCTCGCCAAGTACCGCACGGGCAACGCGCTCTCGTTCGCCAAAGCCGACCACCCGTTCACGGACGCCGCCTTCGCCGCCCTCGACAAGAACGCGGACGGCCGAGTGAGCCTCGCGGAACTGCTGGCGATCGACAAGTTGCCGCCGGACGTCGAACTGGACTTGACCTACGGCCTCCCGGCGGGCGAGCCGGCCGTCCGCCTGCGGCCGGGGCCGAGCGCGTTGGCGTGGGCGGCCGCCTTCCGCACGCCTTCTCCGACGACGGGCCTGCTGCGGGTCGGGACGCAGACCGTGCGGTTCGACGTGGACGACGCGGCCCGGCGACCGGCGTCCCTCCAGGGCATGAACCAACTTGGCACGTTCCCGGACAACGGCATGGGCTACTTCACGGACGCGGACGTGTCCGGCCCGCAGAACCAGTCGCTGCGCGTGCTGTTCGACACCATCGACCGCGACTCGGACGGCCGGGTGACGCGCGCGGAGTTCGACGGGTTCCGCGCCGTCCAGCAGGCGTTCACCGAGTTGCCGCTGTCGCTGGTTCACAAGGCCCAAACGCCCTCCCTGTTCCAGATCATGGACGCGAACGGCGACCGCCGGCTCGGCATGCGGGAAGTCCGCAATGCGTGGGACAAGCTGATCGCCCTGGAGCCGACGGCCAAGGACGGCGTCACGCGGGACGCCCTCAAGCCGGACGGGGCCGTGCGCTTCGGCCGGCGACTCGACTTGCAAACGGCCCCGAACGCGAACGATTATTTCGTCAACGGCCCCGGCCAGCGGTCCCCCGCCGGGCCGGACTGGTTCCGCAAGCTGGACAAGAATGGGGACGGCGAACTGTCCCGCCGCGAGTTCCCCGGCACGGACGCTGAGTTCGCGAAGTGGGACAAGAACGGGGACGGCGGCATCACCCCGGACGAGGTCGAGGCCGAGCGCGTCGCCCGCAAATTGCCGAAGTAGACGGCACGGCCGCCAAATCCGGACCGAAATCCGGCCAGCGACGAACATTCGGGCAATTTTCCCCTTGCGCGCCTGGGGAACGCCGGTATGGTAAACGCAACCATCTCACCGGCGAACCCTCGTCCGAGCATTTCGCATCCGGGCGGGTTCCCGACTTTATTCCTCGAAGGGGAATCATGGCCGACTACCGCAAACTCGCCATTGAACTGATCGCCGCCGGCGGCAAGTTCGACGCGCTCGAAAGCCGCCTGCTCAAGAAGGCCCTGTACGCCGACGGCCGCATTTCCCACGAGGAAGTGCAGTTCGTCGCCGACCTGCGCAACGCCACCCTGAAGCGCAAGGGCGCCGCCACGGAGGCGATCACCCGCTTCTTCCTGGCCGCCCTGCACGACGGCATCATCGGCAACGGCATCATCAGCGTGGAGGAAGTCGGCATCCTCCGCAAGATGCTGATCGGCGACAAGACCCTCGTCGGCCAAGCCAAGAAGGTCTTGGACAAGCTCAAGAAGGAAGCCAAGACCATCCCGCCGGAATTTGATGCGCTGTACGGGTCGATCCCGGCGCCGAAGAAGTAATTTGTTGTCGGCGTCTTGGTTTTCGCCCCAACGGGGCGGAG
>JAYUGD010000749.1:0-4193 GCA_043767785.1 Zavarzinella sp.
TGGTTCGAGGCCAAACAGGCCATCAGCCGTGAAGCGGTGCGAAAATACCTAAAAAAACCGCTCTGCCGCCTCCCAAACTCGGCAACTGCGTAACTCCTACTCTTTATCCGCCTTTTGTCTTTATCCGTGTTTCGTCCGTGTTCGATCCGTGGCTAAAAAAATGTCTTTCCGCCCGCTCACTTCTTCTTCATCGTGAACACCAGAATCTTGGAGTCCTTGGGACTGTCGAACTTCTCGGGCCGCTTCTCGCCGGGGAAGGCGTAGGCCAGGCGCCACTCGGCGCCCTTTACTTCGAGAATTCCTTCCGACTTGAAGCCTTTCGCGTCCCCCTCCAGGCCTTCCATGTCGATCTTGACCGGCGATTTGCCGGCGTCCAGCTTGTACGTCATCACGTGGGTCTTGTCCGGGGCCTTGATGGTGATCTTGTCGGCCGTGACGATCACTTCCCCCTCCAGGGCCTTGGCGTCCACCTTATTGCCGTACTTCACGCCGGAGACGTAGACCCACGTGCCGATCAGGCTCTTGGGGTCGAACGTGTCCTTCTTGTCCTCGGCGACCGCGGCCGTGGCGACCGCGAGCACCAACGCCGCGCTGAGCATTCGTTGCATGGCCAACTCCGTGAGGGTTCGCGGGCGGGGCCGCCCGACGCAGAGATGATAGGCCTGGCGCAGGCCGCGAGCCAATCGGCGGCCTCAGTAGTCCCCCAAGACTTCGCCGCCGGCGCGGGTGCCGAGGGCTTCCCACGTCTTCGGGTTCAGCGTGTGCCGGAGGAACCGCACGCTGCCGTCGCCGTACAGGAACATCACCCCGCCGGGGTGTCGGCTGCTCGTGTCCTCGACGTGGTCGAGCGGGTTGTTGGGCACGCGGCCGTCCGCGGCCGGGCCGGTGTTGGTGAGGATCAGCGTGGCCGGGCCTTCGTTGTCGTAGCCGGCCACCAGCGGCGGGTTGACGCCGCCCGTCACCGCCCCGACCCACGTGGTCATCGGGGATTTGCCGCTGTGGCGTTCGCCGGCGAAGATCGTGTTGCTGGACCCGTCCGTGATGTCCGCGACGCGGACTTGGCTGTTGCGGTACAGCACGCCGTTGCCGGAGTCCGGGAAGGCCGTCACCTCGTAGGTCCCGCCGACGCCGACGTAGTTGCCGAACGCCACCGTCGTCAGTGTCCCCCCGCCCGCGTCCACGACCGCGAACGTGTCGGCCTTCGGCTGATCGGACGGGCAGCGGAACGCGGGCAACGACTTCACGCGGGCCGCCGCGTTCGCGGGGTCGCGGATGTCCAAGTTCAGGTTAATCTGCCGGTAGAGATTGTCTTGCTCCAAGTAGGGCAGCAGCAATGCCCCCCAGCCCCAGCCGGGGCCGGTCCCCTCGGCGTTGACACTCGGCACCCCGGAAATGTACCCCGCCGGGAAGCGGTCCAGCGTCGCGTGGTGGTTCTGGAACGCCAAGCCGATCTGCTTGAGGTTGTTGGAGCACTTCATCCGGTTCGCCGCCTCGCGGATCTTCTGCACGGCCGGCAGCAGCAGGCCGATCAGAACGGCGATGATCGCGATCACCACAAGAAGTTCGATGAGCGTAAAACCTTGGCGGCGAGATGGCATCATGAGACTCGGCAATTACGGTGATTACCTAGTTATACGAAATTAAACCGTATTGGTTCTATCGAACTGTTGAAAAAATGGCTGTTATGGCCTGTTGACGGGCAGAAGAGTTCAGGCAGCGACTTGAGAGGTTTAGCAAGGGCCGTTTCTCATATTTTGGCAAGACGGCGTAATTATTGCCCCAGCAGAATTCCTGTGCGTGCGCAGGCTTAAATCCCCTAGATTCCCATTTGATCTCCGCCGAATTCGATTAATGTGAGCAGTGTTGACTCACTGGACTGATTCAGACGTCTCATCGCACTCCCCTACCTCACGGTGCGACGAGGAAAACGGCGGTCCAAACACCTAACCCCTATTAGGGTTCCGTCCATGAAGAGTCTGATTGTCGGAGGGCCGCGCTTCGCGCGGTCCGCAGGTCTCGTCGCGCTCCTGCTGCTCGTCGCGGCCGGTGATTTGGCGGCCCAAGGGCTGCCCCCGCTGGGCGGCGGCAACATGAACAACCCGCCGGCGGTGACGATGTTGTTCGTCGCGCAGTTGCCGAACAAGCAGTTCCAAATTTGCGGCACCATCTCGGACGAAACTCCGGGCGGCTGCACGGTGACGATCAGCGGCGCCGCCTCCGGCACCGTGTCGGTCGGGTCCAACGGCCAGTTCAGCGGCACGTTCAGCGTCCCGTCCCTCGGGTACATCTCGGCCGTGGCGTACGACGGCACGCAGAACGGCTCGGCCTCGACGACCAACCTGACAAACGCCGCGCCGAGCATCTCCGGCTTGATGGCGTCCGCCGGCAACAACGGCATATGGACCATCAGCGGCACCGTCTCCGACGAGGCCGCTTACGGGCTGACCGTCACCCTGACCGGCTTGCCGAACGGGACCGAAGTCGCCACGTGCGCCGCCGGCGGGTCGTTCAGCATTACCGTGTACATCCCGGCCGGGAATTCCGGCCAAGTGACTGCCACCGTGACCGACTGGTACGGCAGCAGCGGCAGCGCCAACACGAACTTCGGGTCGTAACCCGCTTCGGCGACTCGCCCGCCCGCGCTTGCCGGATTGCCGTAAGCTAATCGCAGCGGTCGGCCCCGGTAAAGACGCGACGCGGACGTGCGATGTCAGCCCCTTTGACAGTGACTCAGTCTTCGGCCCCGTGGCTCACGCCGCGGGGCCTTTACGTCCACATCCCCTTCTGCGCTCACCTTTGCGGGTACTGCGACTTCGCGGTCGCCGTCGGCCAAGACCACCTGATCGAATCGTACCTGGAAGCCCTCGGCCTGGAAATCGCGCGCACGGACGTGACCGCGCCCGTCGAGACGATCTTCATCGGCGGCGGCACGCCCACCCTGCTGACGGCCGGCCAACTCGGCCGCCTGTGCCGGATGATCCGCGACCACTTCCCGGCCGCCGCGGGCTTGGAGTTCAGCATCGAGGCCAACCCGGACAGCGTCACGCCGGACAAAATCGCCGCCCTCGCGGACCACGGCGTCAACCGCGTCAGCCTCGGCGTGCAGTCGTTCCAGGCGGAGACGCTGCGGGTCTTGGACCGGCAACACGCCGCCGGCCACGTCGCCCCGGCCGTCGCGGCGATTCGCCGCCGCATCCCCAATTTTTCGCTCGACTTCATCTTCGGCGCGCCCGGCCAAACACCCGCCGACTGGGAACACGACCTGACGCGCGGGTTGCAATTGGGGCCGTCGCACGTCTCGACCTACGGGCTGACCTACGAGAAGGGGACGCCGCTCTGGAAGCGCCGGCAGGCCGGCGGCGTCGTCGCCTTGGACGAGACGGACGAGTTGACGCTCTACACGCTGGGCAAGGACATCCTGACCGCGGCCGGCTTCGAGCATTACGAGATTTCCAACTTCGCCCGCCCCGGCTTCCGGTCCCGGCACAACGAGAAGTACTGGGCGAACGAGGCCCACCACGGCGTCGGCGTCGGGGCCGTCCGCTACGTCGGCGGCAAGCGGGAACACAACCGCCGCAACACGAAGGACTACATCAAGGCCGTCTTCTCCGGCGAGTCGCCGACGTTCCAAGCGGAAGAACTCCCCCCCGAAGAACGGGCGCGCGAGACGCTGGCCGTGCAACTGCGGCGCTCGGACGGCGTGAGCCGCACCGCTTTCGTGACACAAACGGGATTCAGTGTGGAAGCCGTGGCCAAACGGCGGTTCGAGCCGCTGATTGAAGCCGGCTTAGTGACGGACGACGGCGACTGGCTGCGGCTCACCTTCCGCGGCAAGTGTGTCGGGGACGGCATCGTGTCAAAGGTGGCGTGGGGGTGAGTTTGCCTCCCCCCCATCCCTTTTTGCGTGCGGGGGTTGCGTCGGCCCGTGGACCGGATCAGCCGTTGCCAATCCTCCAACAGCCTCGCCCAGACCGTGGGGTCGTCGGCGGTCGCCATCAACCGGGTGACGAAATCCCGCAACGCCGCGGACACCTTGCGAAGACTCCGAGCTTGTGAAATATACGGCACGCGGCCAAGAATGATGCCACCGGTGGTCGGCCCCTTGTACTCCTCACGCTCCGCGTGAGGACCGGCTTCCCGACCGAGACGACAGATTCCCGTGGGGGGAAGCCGATCCTCACGCGGAGCGTGAG
>JAYUGD010000750.1:0-4188 GCA_043767785.1 Zavarzinella sp.
GGGGGGGCCGGGGGGGGTCCAAGCCCGCGCGAAATCAAGCCGCGCCAGAGGTTTGTTGGGACCGCATCGAGAGCATCGAGCCGGCCGGTGAGGAGGACACTTATGACCTCACGGTAGAAGTCGATCACAACTTCGTGGCTGACGGCGTTATCGTCCACAACTCCCACTCGGCCGCTTACGCCTACATGAGCTACCAGACGGCCTACCTCAAGCGGCACTACACGGCGGAGTTCATGGCCGCCCTGCTCTCCAGCGAGATCGACGACGGGAACAAGCGGGACATTCTGGTCGATCACATTTCGGACGCCCGGAAGTTCGGCGTGCCGGTCACGCCGCCGGACGTGAACCTCGGCGAGCCGAACTTCGCCGTCAAGGACGGGCAGATCGTCTTCGGGCTGGTCGCCATCAAGGGGCTGGGGCGCGGGGCGGCCGAGGAGATCTTGCGGGAGCGTGTCGCCAATGGGCCGTTCAAGGACATCTACGACTTCTGCGAGCGCGTCGATACCAAGGAAGTGCCCAAGGCGGCCGTCGAGCGGCTCATCAAGGCCGGGGGCATGGACGGGTTCGCCCAGCCGTTCGCCCACCGGGCGCAGTTGCTGGCCGTCTTGGGCGGGGCGCTGCAATCGGCCGCGGACACGCAGGAGGACCGCAAGCGCGGCCAGCGCAGCATCTTCGACTTGATGAGCGCCGAAGACGGGGCTGCCGTCGAGAAGACAAACCCGCCGCTGCCGAACATCCCGCGCTGGTCCAATATGGACCAACTGAAGTTCGAGAAAGAAGCCCTCGACTTCTACTTCTCCAGCCACCCGCTCGCGGAGTACGACACGGCCTTGAAGCGGTTCGCCAGCCACACCTGCCAGATGGCGGCCGACGCCAAGAACGGCACGGAGGTCCGCTTCGGCGGCATGATCTCGCAGACCCGGTTCATGACCACCAAAAAGGGGGGCCGGTATGTCCGC
The DNA here is from genome assembly GCA_043767785.1 of Zavarzinella sp. Classification (GTDB taxonomy): domain Bacteria; phylum Planctomycetota; class Planctomycetia; order Gemmatales; family Gemmataceae; genus Zavarzinella. Next base: position 960 of record JAYUGD010000750.1, read on the forward strand.
TGCAAGATCGAGGACTTCACCGCCCAACTCGACTGCGTGATGTGGCCGGACGACTTCGGCCGCTACCCCACCGAATTTGTCGATGACAAGATTTTCCTGTTCGAGGCGACGGTCGAGGACGACACGCGCAACGGCAACAAGGCCGTCATCCTGCGGAAGCTGATGACCCTCGACCAAGCCCGCAAGGAGCTGACCAAGGGGATGATCCTCAACCTCACCCTCGGCCAGCACGGCCCGGACACGGTGGACCGCATCGGCTCCATCTTGAAGCGCAAGGCCGGCCCGTGCAACGTGTACATGCAGGTGAAGGACGGCGCCGGCCGCAAGGCCCAGTTCCGCCTCGGGGACGACTACCGCGTCAACCCGGCCGAAGTCCCCGTCGAAGAATTAGAATTGTTGATCGGCCCCGGCTCCGTGGTGTTCACGGGCCGGTAAACTGACCGACTCACCACCGGAACTGTAGCCCGACGTTGATCCCCTGCGCCCAGAAGTTCTCGCTCTTGTCCAAGTTCAGTGGCCGGACGGCACTGGTCGCGGGCGGAAGCGGGTTGCGGCCGGCCGTGAAGTCCGGGATGCGGTACTCGTCGAGCGACCGGTCAATCTGGTTGCCGGGGCGGCCCACGTGCGACCAGTACAGGAATGAGTACCCCACGAAGACCCGCGTGTGCGGCGTCAGATCGTACCCGACGTTCAAGTTCAACTCGGGGACGTAACTCAGCCGGTGGTCGCTCGCGGCCCCGATGTTGGAGTTCAGGGCCAGCAGTCCGCCGGGCAGGCCCGAAGTCGAACCGCCCGCGACGCCCCCGCTGATGTCGGACCGCACCACCGTCGTCCCGACCGCGAACTTCGCTTGGGCGCCCAGCGACCACCGGCCCCACGTTTGTTCAAAGGCCACGCCGATCTGGCCGCCGTAGAAACTGTTCTTGGTGGCGAACTGGTCGGTCAGCGCCCGCTGCTGGCCGACGAACTGCCGCGGGGCGCCGGCCAGCCCCATCGCGCTCTCCGCGACGGTGAGCGTGTCCTTCAGATACAGCGTCCTGGCCCCGATCAGCAAGTCGACTCGGGTCGTACACGTCTGGTACAAGTGGCGGCGCAGATTCAAATCCAAGCCGTACAGCTCCGACTTGTAGGTGACGTTGATGCCGCCCGAATAAATGCCCGGGTTGCCGATCTGCTCGACAAACTCCTTGCCCTGGTTCACGCTGAAGAACGGGCGGGCCAGGATGGAATTCGGGAACTGGCCCGAGGAGGCCGAGAACGAGTTCCCGGCGTCGTAGACGAAGAAGAAGTTCGTCTCGAGCGCCCACTTCGGGCAGAACCAGTAGCCCAGCGAGAACCGCGCGCCGGACATGAGGTTGTTGTTGATCTTGTCCGTCGGGAAGATGGCCGCCACCCCGGGTTGGCCAATGATCCCCTGACTGGCCACCGGCCCGACGGTCGCCAACGGCGGGGCCTCGTACCCCTTCAGCCGCCACAGCAGGTATTCCGCGCTGGTGTACCAGCGGTTCATCGGCACGGGCATCCCGCCGGAATCCCACCCGCCCACGCCGCACCCGCCGGGGCCGCAGTCCCCCATCGGGCTGCCGATGATCGGGCCGTTGCCCGTCATCATCGGGCCGGCCATCATCGGGTTGCCCATCCCGGGCGACGGCATCATCACCGGGCCGCCCGGGACGACGCCCGGCATGCCGAGGTACGGCGTCGGCGGCATGGCAGTGATGGCCGGCCCGCCCACCATGGGAATCATCGGCCCGGGAACGGGAAGCATCGGCGCTTCGTTGACCGTCCCCTTCGGCATCGTCTTCGGGACGAAGTCGATGGCGGCGGCCGGGCGAACGTCGTCGGAGAGGTACGAAGGAACGTCGGCGACGGGGCGGCCGAGTGAGGCCGCGGGCCGGCCGAGGCTGGCGGCCGGGCGGTCTTGGGCCGCGGCCGGGACCGCGGCCAGCGCCATTGAGCAGCCGATGCCGAACAAAATCCGTTTCATGTCGCGCCCTCCTTGCCAATCGGCGCCGGGGGAGTCCCCCCGCCGCGTCTCGGAACCCGACGCCATTCTTTTCGACCGCATGAGGGAATCCGCCCACTCGCGGGCCGATTCCCGGTGAAGGAAGTCGCCCTGGCCGGCGGCGGGACTGGCGCAACGGGCGCAGCCGGCCCGACCCGCACGGCGGGCGCCCGAACTTGACTCGAAATCGGAATTCGCGGGTTGAAGGGCGTAAAGATGGCGAAGGGGATGCCGATGGAGAAGGCGCCCAGACCGGCAAGGATGCACAAGCGGCAACGGTCCGGCAATTCAGGAGGAATCGCGATGATCCGCACAAGACTCAAAATCGGGGCGGCGGTCTGCGGGCTGGCCCTGCTCGCCCCGGCCGCGGCAATGGCCTACTTCCCGCCGCCGGACACCGTCACACCCACCGCCGTCCCGCCAGACCCGTTCGTCCCGCCGACCACGGGCGGCGTCGGTGAGCCGGAACCGCCGGACCCCACGGGCCAGCCGACTGTCTCCACCCCGGAGCCGGCCAGCGTCATCCCGGCCGCCACGGCGATGATTCTCCTCGGCGGGTACGCGGTGTATCGGCGCCGGCAGGCGAAGGCCGAAGCCATCTGATTGATCGCCGTCAGGCGATCTTGTTGGAGTTCCGCCTTCACTTGGACTTCAAAGATCGATTTTTCACCCCGGAGGGGTGACAGCGATTAGCCCCGGGTCGCCGCTGCGGCGCACCCGGGGACGAGAGATCACAAGGTGTTCGACCCCGGATGGGGTCGCAGCATCTGGCACCCCTGCCGGGGTGCATCCAATTGGTTACTGCTTCCCCGGGTGCGCGAAGCGCGACCCGGGGCTAATTGCTGCCACCCCTCCGGGGTGAACAAGGCGGGACTCCAACAAAAGCGCCGTCAGGCGATTGGTCAAAACACCGGCGGGTCTTCCCGCACGAGTTGATTGGCGTGTTGCAGCGAGTCGAGGGTGCCGGCGTCGGTCCAGTAGCCGTCGATGACGGTGGACCCGAGACGGCCTTCCTTGAGATAGTGCGTGTTCACGTCCGTGATTTCGAGTTCCCCGCGGCCGCTGGGCTTCAGGGTCTTGATGACGTGGAACACGTCCGGCGGGTAGACGTAGATGCCGATGACGGCGAAGTCGCTCTTCGGCTTCTTCGGCTTCTCTTCAATGCCGACGACGCGCTTCCCCTTCAACTCGGCCACCCCGTAGCGGCCGGGGTCCGGCACCTTC
>JAYUGD010000751.1:0-4185 GCA_043767785.1 Zavarzinella sp.
GCCGTTCCCGTTCAGGGTCAGCGACCCCGACGCCGGGGCCGCCACCAGCATGGCCGTCAGCGACCCGCTGTCCACGTCCGTGTCGTTCGCCAAGACGCCCGTCCCGACCGGGACCGTCAGCGCCGTGTCCTCGTTCACGGAGTACGACTCGAGGACGGCCACCGGGGCGTCGTTCACAGCCGTGACGGTCACGTTGAACGTCGCGTCTACAAAGGCGCCGGCCGGGTCCGTCCCGCGCACGGTGATCGACCCTGCCCCATTGGCGTTGAGCGGGTAGGTGAGGGTCAGGGAGTGACCGGCGAAACTCGTGGTCGCCACGCTCGTGTTGCTTTGGACGGTCATGGCAAGGCCGGCCGCCCCGGACTCGGCGTCGTTGAAGAAACTATCCAAGTTGATGACGGTGACCGCCGCGTCCTCGTTCACGGACACGGCCGGGATGGTCGTGACCGTCGGCGGGGAGTTGACGTTGATTTCCCACATGCCCCGGCCGTGCGTCCCGGCGGCCAAAATCTTCGTCGTGTAGCTGTAATCCAGATCAACGACCTGCACGTTCGGAAGGGCCGTCCCGTACCGGGTCCAGTTCGTTCCATTGTTGACGGAGCGGTAGACGCCGGTGTCCGTGCCGACGTACAACCGGTCGTCGGCGGTCCCGGCCCCCACGGTGTCGAGGATGAGCGTGTTGACCGGAATGTCGGCGAGGTCGCCGGTGAGTTTGACCCACGACGCGCCTGCGTTGATCGTCTTGTAAATCTGGCCGTTGCCGGACCCAAGCCCATTAATAAATGCTCCGGCCACGACATAGGCCGTGTTCGGGTCGTTCGGATCCACGGCGAAGTCCCGCCACTCAATGGCAGTGGACGGGCTGGCGATCGGGTCGCGGGCGATCCAAGTCGTCCCGTGATCCGTGGTCACGTACACATGGCCGTTCGCGGCGGCATAAATCGTGTTCGCGTTCGATTCAGCGATGCCCACCGAGTCCACCGGGAGGTTCGTGCCGGGCAGCGTTCCAATAACCGACCAACTGGCGGACCCGTTGGTGGTCTCAAACACCTGCGTCGTGCCGACCAAGAGGCGCTGGGGGTTGGACCGGCTGATCTCCAAGGGGACATAAAAGTTGCCGCTGAGCGGGGGAGGCTCGTCCCCGCCCACCCAATAAGGGTTCGCGCCCGTCACCCCGCTGGTCGCATCGACCCAATTGACCCCGCCGTCGGTCGATTTCTCGATGGTCGGAGTGGCGCTGTTCTGGTAGGTGTGATAGACGGTGGTGGCGGCCCGCGTGTTGCCGGAGTCCGCGGCGATGCGGGCGAACCCGCCGTCCCCGAACCGGACGCGCGTCCAGCCGACGTTGTCCAAAAACATCTCGGTGCCGTTGTCTTGGCTGCCGCCGATGGCGATGTCCGGGTTGGTCGGGTGAATGGCGATGCCGGTGAACTGGATCGTATTCAGCGCGCCGCTGGCGGCAGCGCCGTTGAGATTCGTCCACTGGATACTGCCGACGGCCGGGTTGTCCAGCCGCCAGATGCCGCCGTCCGAGCCGACGAGCAGTTTGCCGTTGAAGTCGAAGCCAATGGCGTGGTGGTCCGCGTGCGGCCCGTTCCCATTCGACCCAGTCCGGATGGCCGTGCGACTCGTCCATGAGGCGCCGCCGTCCGAACTCTTGACAAAGTAGCTCCCGACCCCGTCCCCCGCCCCGCCGGCATAGACGACGTTCGGGTTGCTCGGATCGACGGCGATGGTGTTGTCGTACCAGCCTTGGCTGCTCAAGTAGTTTTCCGGAGTCGCCGTTGTCGCGCTCCAGTTGACGCCGGCATTGGTTGTCTTGAGGATGTTTAACAGGCCGTACCCGGACGGATTTTGGCGAGCCGCGTAGAGGGTGCCCGGGGCAGACGCCGAGATCGCCAGCGCGATGCGCCCACTTGTTGCGCCGCGGGGGAAGTCGCCGGCGGCCGCCCACGTCGAGCCGCCATCGGAACTCTTGTAAATCCCATTCCCCGCATCTCCGAAAAAGGTCCCGTAAGCCGCATAAAGCACCCCGGCGGCGCCGGTCGTCGTCGGGTCCATCACCAAGTCGGAGCCTTGGGGGTTGCTGCCGCTCACCGGCGCGTTTTGCGGGTTGAGTACCAGCGACCAGTTGGTCCCGCCGTCCGTCGTCCGCCAGACTCCCAGTACACCGAAGGCGTTGACCCCATTAACCCCAAACCCATCGACCACGGCATACGCCCGGTTGGCGTCCTGCGGATCGATCACGATCTTGGCAATGGTGGCGCGGTTAAACTGGGCGTTGCCTTGCAGGGTCCAGTTCGCCCCGCCGTCCGTCGATTTGAGGATGCCGCGGCCGTAGGACGAATCACCAGAGTTGTTCGCCTCGCCCGTGCCGGCGTAGATGACGTTCGGGTCGCTCTTGGAGACGGCGATCGCCCCCATGGCGAGCGTCTGCTGCGTATCCGTCAGGGCCGTCCACGACGTGCCGGCGTTGGTCGTCTTCCACACGCCGCCCCCGGCGGCGGCGACGTAGATGGTGTTCGCGTCCGTCGGGTGGGCCGCCAAGGCCGTGACGCGCCCGGCGACCGCCAAGCCCCCGGGGATTTGGCCGTTGTTGATCGGCGCCGGCCCGATGGCCGTCCACGCCGTGTTGGACAGGGGAATGGAAGTCGATGGCGTCACGCGGGCTTCGAGTTCGCGCAATTCCAAACGAAGGCGCCGCCGGGGGAGCGAATAAAGCATGGGGAGAGACCGTGGGATCGCGAGGGCAAGCAATTTCAATCTTATCGTACCCGACCCGCGCCGGCCTGCAACACAAATCTGACGCTAGTGCGATGATTGGGTGCAACTAAATTCTCTGGGGCGAAGGCGACTCCCCCCTGCCCTCCCCCCGCCGGGAGCGCCGACGTCCTCGTCGGCTCGGTGTTTTCTCCCGTCGCGGCAGGTAACGGACACGAGCCGACGAGGACGTCGGCGCTCCCGGCGGGGGAGGGCAGGGGGCGAGGTGCGACGTTCCCCCAGAGAATCTGGTTACACCCCGATGATTTCCAAGAAGGCCCACCGGCCGTGGCTGACGCCATTCACCCACGGCAGTCGGCGTCACAGCCGGATGCCGCCGGACACGTCGATCCACGCGCCGGTGATCCAGCGGGCGTCGTCCGTCACCACGAGGGCGACGGCGTCGGCGATGTCTTCCGGCTCGCCGATGCGGCGCAGGGCGGTCAGTTGCTCCTCGGCCCGCCACTCCTCGGCGGTCTTGCCGCTGTCGGGGCTGTTCATGTCCGTGTGGGTCGAGCCGGGGGCGATCACGTTGACGCGGATGCCGTCCGGGCCGAGTTCGGCGGCGAGGACGCGCGTCATCACGTCGATGGCGCCCTTGGTCGCCGAGTAGACCACCGACCCGGGGTACGCCATGCGCGAGATGGCGCTGGCGATGTTGATGATGACGCCCCCCTTCCCCATCATCGCCGCCGCCGCTTGGGCGCACAGCAAGTAGCCGCGGACGTTGAGGCCGAAGTGCCGGTCGATGTCGGCGACGGTCAAGTCTTTCAGAAATCCGCGCTGCATGATCGCGGCGTTGTTCACGTGGATGTCGAGCTTGCCGTAAGCCGTCTTCACCGCCGCGAACATGCCGGCGATCTGGGCCGGGTCGCTCACGTCCGCGTGGACGGCCATCGCCTCCCCGCCGGCCTTCACGATCTCGGCGACGACCGCCTTGGCCGGCCCCTCGCTCTTGGCGTAGTTGACGGCCACCTTGGCCCCGTCGGCCGCCAGCCGCTTGGCAATGGCCGCCCCGATCCCCCGCGACGACCCCGTGACCAAGGCCACCCGCCCCGCCAACCGCTTCTCGGCCATCGCCGTTACCTCTTCAAATGGAGTGTGATTCGCCAAGACCCGCATGAACTTGGCAGAGGGCATTGTGCCCGGATGCGGGGGGCCGTCAAGGAGCGAGGGCGTCGGCTAACTGAGCAGCCGTGGGGAATCGGGCCAACGGATCAATGGCCAAACACCGATTCAGTACGGCAACGAGTTGCTCGGGAATGCCCAAGCCGGCCGCCGACCGCCACCAATCCGGGGGGCACGCCGGATCGGCCAGCGCTTGCATGACGCGCTTGCCCTCGAAGACGACGCGGCCCGTGAGCAAGTTAACCAAGACGAGGCCGAGGGCGCAAATGTCCGCGGCCGGGCCGACTTCCCCGAACG
>JAYUGD010000752.1:0-1372 GCA_043767785.1 Zavarzinella sp.
AGAGGTCTTGGAACCGGTATCGGGTCCGTCATCCGCGAACAGCTGGACGACATAGACGCCGGGGGCGGAGAACGTCGCGTCGGTAACGGCCGCGGCGTCATTGGTGAAGGTGATGTTTCCCGGGCCAGACACCTTGGACCACTTGAGCGTGAGGGTGCCCGGAGGAACCGGGAGCCCGTCGTCGGAGGCCACGCCGTTCAGCGTATAGGTGACGACCGGGTTCACGATGTCACCATCGGGGCCCGCGTTCACGACGGGCGCGTTATTCAGAGACGGGTCGGAGTGAACGGTGACGGTCGCGAAGTCGACAGAGGTCTTCGACCCGGTATCGGGTCCGTCGTCCGCGAAGAGTTGGACGACATAGACGCCGGGGGCGGAGAACGTCGCGTCGGTAACGGCGGCGGCATCGTTCACAAACGTGACATTGCCGGGGCCGGAAACCTTGGACCACTTGAGCGTCAGCGTGCCCGGAGGAACCGGCAGTCCGTCGTCGGAGGCCACGCCGTTCAGCGTGAAGGTGACGACCGGGTTGACGATATCGCCATCGGGACCCGCGTTCACGACGGGCGCGTTATTCAGAGACGGGTCGGAGTGAACGGTGACCGTCGCGAAGTCGACAGAGGTCTTCGACCCGGTATCGGGTCCGTCATCCGCGAAGAGCTGGACGACGTAGACGCCGGGAGCGGAGAACGTCGCGTCGGTAACGGCCGCGGCGTCGTTCACAAACGACACGGTGCCGGGGCCGGAAACTTTGGACCACTTGAGCGTCAGCGTGCCCGGAGGAACCGGGAGTCCGTCGTCGGAAGCGGAGCCATTCAATGTATAGGTGACGACCGGGTTGACGATGTCGCCATCGGGACCCGCGTTCACGACGGGCGCCTGATTGTTGGCGGGGTCGGAGTGGACGGTGACCGTCGCGAAGTCGACAGAGGTCTTGGAACCCGTGTCAGGTCCGTCGTCCGCGAAGAGTTGGACGACATAGACGCCGGGAGCGGAGAACGTCGCGTCGGTAACGGCCGCGGCGTCATTGGTGAAGGTGATGTTGCCCGGGCCGGAAACTTTGGACCACTTGAGAGTGAGCGTGCCCGGGGGAACCGGGAGCCCATCGTCGGAAGCGGAGCCATTCAAGGTAAAGGTGACAACCGAGTTCACGATGTCGCCATCGGGTCCGGCGTTCACGACGGGCGCCTGGTTGTTGGCGGGGTCGGAGTGAACGGTGACGGTCGCGAAGTCCACGGAGGTCTTGGAACCCGTGTCGGGCCCGTCATCCGCAAAGAGCTGGACGACGTAGACGCCGGGGGCGGAGAACGTCGCGTCGGTAACGGCCGCGGCGTCGTTCACAAACGACACGGTGCCGGGACCGGAAACTTTA
>JAYUGD010000753.1:0-4170 GCA_043767785.1 Zavarzinella sp.
TGTCTCGCGTGTCAGGGACCGTCACGTCCGCGAATAATTGATCGCCGTTGAAGAAGACGCGGTACTTGGTCCCGGCCTGCAACGCATACTTGGGCTGGAAATCAAAAACGTCCTTGCCGGCCGCCTTCCAGTCCCCGGTGACGGCCGGGCGTTGGGCGATGGCTTCGGCCGTCCCGGTGGCGACCACGACGCGGGTGTTGCTGATCGACGAAATGCCGGAGACGGTTAGGCGGTTGTCTCGAAAAATGGCCGTCGGTTCGGCGAGGGCGGACGAGGTAAGGAGAAGGCAGATCAGGAGACTTCGCATTGTGGTTCCGCCGATGGAAGTCGCAAGAAATAGGCCGGTCGTTTACCTCACCCCCCGGCCCCCTCTCCGAAACGGAGAGGGGGAGCAAGCGGGCGCAAGCCGCCGCGATGAGTTCTCACCCTCGTCCGCGACAAGTCCCCCCTCTCCGCTTCGGAGAGGGGGTTAGGGGGTGAGGTAAACGACCGGACGCTTGGGCGTGCTACACAGTGCGGTCATTACGGCAGCGGAACCACTTCCAAATTCAAACTGCTCCCGACCTTCCGTAGGACGGCCACCTTGTCCTTGCCGGCCTTGTCGAGTTGCGTCGCGCCTTCGAGTTCCTTGATGGTGCTGTAGGTCAGGCCGGCCTTGTCGTTGATCTTGGTGGTGATCTCTTCAATCTTGTCGATGCCGGCCAGCGACACCTTCATCACGCCGCGGGCGGTGTTGGCGATCAGGGCGTAGTCCTTGCCGTCCTGGGTGTAGGTGATGATGTCCAGCGGGCGGTTGCGGTTGCCGAGTTCCGCGACCGTCTGCCCCTTCACCTTTTCGCCGACCTTCACCGAATCCAGCGGGATTTTCACCAGCGGCGTACACATGTACGAGGCCAGCAGGTTCGTCTTCCCGTTGATGTCGTAGGCCGCGAAGGCGTAGATCGGGGCCTTCGTCTCATACTTGCCGTGGGCGCCGTGGAAGATTTCCACGCCGGCGCCCTTGTTCCCGGCCGTGAACGGGTACGGGATGGTTTGCAGGCTGGAATCCCACTCTTGGCTGGTGACGCCGGAGAGGACCAAACTCCCCTTCACGAACGCCATGCCGGTGACGGACAACGTCTTCTTGTCGGTCGATTCGCCGATTTGTACGGATGAGTACCCGATCTTCTTCAAGTCCACTTCGGCGGGCTTGCCGTCGTCCCCGATCTTGACGATCACCGGGGCGGCGTCCGGGCCTTTGCCGCGGGCGGCCGACAGGAAGACGCGGCCGGTCGCCGGGTTCACTTTCAAATCGTTGATGAGCAGTTGGTCGGCGGCGATGCCCAAGGCCGAGGCGATTTGCTCGTCCAGTTTTTCTATTTTCGGGACGCTGTTGCTGACCTTCGTGTCGGCCGTGTCCAAGGCGTAAACCGTGCGGCCGGCCGTGTCGGCGACGAACAGGACGCCGTCCGGCCCGAAGGCCATCGCCCCGGCGGACTTCAACGCGGCCGGGCCGACTTTCTTGCCCGGCTCGGCCGCAGACCCCAGCCCGACGACGGCCAACAGCGCGGCCCCGGCCAGCCAACGTGAGGAACGAAACATGCGGACTCCATTTCGTGAGAGGATCAGGTTGCCAGTGTCCATCTTCGCCGCCGCGACCCGAGATGCAAGCCTCATTTTGGCCCGACTTCGTCAAGTATGAGAAGCGGGTGAAGATGGGGTGGCCGCGGCGGCGCGCGATTTCCGGACGAATGATATGGACACCGCCGCCGGCCATGTTATTCACACGCCATCAACCAGATTCCCGGCGGAGGGCGTGCCATGCGGCGGATTGCGATCATTAACCAGAAGGGCGGCGTCGGCAAGACGACGACGGCCGTCAACCTCGCGGCCGCCTTGGCCAAGCGCGGCGAACGGGTGTGCGTGCTGGACCTGGACGCCCAAGCCCACGCCACGACTCACTACGGCTTCGAACCGGACGCCGACCGTCCCGGCATCTACGACGTGTTGGCCCGCGGCAAGTCGCTGGCCGACGTGCGCCGTGAGGTCGGGGAAAATCTGTCGCTCGTCCCGTCGGACATCAACCTCGCCGGGGCCGAAGTGGAGTTGGTCGGCATGGTCGGCCGGGACGTGATTCTGCGGGAAGCCGTCACGCAAGACGGCGAGCAATTTGACTTCATGTTGATGGACTGCGCCCCGTCCCTCGGCGTGCTGACGATCAACGCCTTGGCGGCCGCGGACGAAGTGTTTATTCCGCTGCAGCCGCACTTCTTCGCCCTGCACGGCCTGAGCAAATTGTTGGAGACGACGGCGCTCGTCGCCCGCCGAATCAACCCGGGCCTGACGGTCTCCGGCGTGGTGCTGTGCCTGTACGACGGCAACACGCGACTCGCCCAAGAAGTCGTCCGCGACCTGCGTGAGTTCTTGGCCCAGTCCCGCGGGACCAACCGCCCGTGGTCGGAGGCCCGCGTGTTCGACGCCAAGATTCGGCGGAACATCAAACTGGCCGAATGCCCGAGCTTCGGCCGCACGATTTTTGAATACGCCCCGCGCAGCACCGGGGCCGAAGATTACGCGGCGTTGGCCGCGGAAGTCGCCGGCGTGATCGAGGTCGGCGCGCCCGGCGAGCCGGAATTGGCGGCGGCCTAAAAAGCCCATGCACGGCCGCGCATGGGCTTTCGCCCGCCCACTTTCGATAATGGGGGGACGTAGTCTCTCACCCGGTGCGGCGATGGCATCCTCCCGAGCGTCGGTCCTCATCTGCGACGACGAGCCGCTGATCCGCGACACGCTCGCCGAATTCCTCGCCCAAGAGAACTTCCAAGTCGAGGCGGTCGGCAGCGGCGAGGAGGCCGTCAAGCGGGCGGGCGAGCACTTCTTCGACATCGTCCTGTGCGACTTCAACCTGCCGGGCATGGACGGCATCGAAGTCCTCCAGCGCGTGATGTCGATCAACCCCGAGTCGTTCTTCCTGCTCATCACGGCCTACGGCACGGTGGAAAGCGCCGTCGAGGCGTTCCACCGCGGCGCCCAAGACTACCTGATGAAGCCGGTCCTGCTCGACGACGTGTTGAACAAGATCACCAAGTTGCTGAAAGTCCGCGACCTGTCCCGCGACAACCAGTGGCTGCGGCGGGAACTGCACCGCGAGACGGCCGGCGACGTCGTGATCGGGTCCAGCCCGGCGATTCTGCAGGTGTACGCCGTCGCCAAGAAAGTCGCCCCGACGCGGTCCACGTTGCTGATCGAAGGGGAGAGCGGCACCGGCAAGGAAGTGCTGGCCCGCTTCATCCATACCGAGGCCCGCGCCGGGGACCGCTTCGTCGCCATCAACTGCGCGGCCATTCCGCACGACCTGCTCGAAAACCAACTCTTCGGCCACCGCAAGGGGGCGTTCACCGGGGCCGACAAGGATCAAGCCGGCGTGTTCGTCCACGCGGCCGACGGCACCGTGTTCCTGGACGAGATCGGCGAACTGCCGCTGGCGACCCAAGCCAAGTTGTTGCGGGCCATCGAGCAAAAAGAAGTGATGCCCGTCGGGGCGAACGAGCCGGTCAAAGTCGAGGCCCGCATCATCGCCGCCACCAACAAGAGCCTCTCCGTCGAGGCCGAGCAGGGCCGGTTCCGGGAGGACTTGTTCTACCGCCTCAACGTGGTGACGCTGAAAGTGCCCGCGCTCCGCGACCGCCGGGAGGACATTCCGTTGCTCGTGGAATACCTGCTCGCCAAGCACGCGAAGACGATGGGCAAGCACGTCGCCGGGGCGAGCCACGAGGCCATGCAACTGCTGACCGCTTGCCCGTGGAAGGGCAACGTCCGCGAACTGGACAACGCTTTGCAGCGGGCCGTGATCCTCGGGGACGGGCCGCTGATTACGCCCGCCGACTTGCCCCCCGACTTGTCCCCCGTGCCGGACGACCCGAACCTCGTGGACAACTTGAACATGGCCGTCCAGCGGTTCGAGCGCCGGCACCTCGAACGCATCTTGCGGCAGACCGCCGACAAGAAGGAAGCCTCTCGTCGCTTGGGAATCGGCCTCAGTTCGCTGTATCGCAAGATCGACGAATTGAACGTGTCCATCCCCGACGGGAAGGGATGACGCGAGCAGGTTTGCGAAGGAATTGTGAAGGTCTGCCAAATTCTCTGCCATTGCGCGAGACCGATTTGACCAAATCCCTCGAAAAGACTGCG
>JAYUGD010000754.1:0-4169 GCA_043767785.1 Zavarzinella sp.
CCCTGTCTTCTCCTTCATCTTCAATCAAGATGAAAGAGAAGACAGGGGGCTGACGCCCCCCGCTCGCCAAAACGCCAAGACAGGCTTACTTTCCCTTGTTCTTCTCGAACTCGTCCACGTACTTCTTCGGGTTGGCGTTGAACTCGTCCCGGCAGCCGGAGCAACAGACGTAGTAGGTCTTCCCGCCGTAAGAGACGGACATCGTCCCGGCCCCGCCGGTCACGATGCACTCGGGCTTCTTGCCGCCGGACACGTTGGCGCCTTCCTTGAGCGCCGCGGACTCGACGGCCTTCTTGGCGACGCCGAAGCTCTTCTTCTGGACGGCCACGTTGTACAGGAACTTCGGGCCGTCAGCGAGGGCGTACATCTCGATCGTCGTCTTGTCCTTGGTCGCCGGGTCCACGCGGTCGAGGATGAGTTTCTTGGCCTTGATCTCGCCGACGAAATCCAAGTCGGCCTTGCCGCCCGCCGTCTCCCCGGCGGGCGTGACTGTCAGCTTGTACTTTTTCTTGCTGGCGTCGTATTTCAGAAGTCCCGCGGCAAACGGCGACTTGTCGCCCGTGAATTTGACCCCCAAGGCCATGTCGTCCTTGCCAATCTTCCAACTCCAATCAACGGTCTCTTTCCACGACACGTCCTTCGTGCCGGTCTTGGCCGAGGCGTCACCCTTCCATGTGCCGATGAAGTCGTTGAGGGGCTGGAGGGCGGCCTTGTCACTGTCCTTGTCGGCAAAGGCCGGCATCGCCGTCACCCCGGCCAGAATGCCGACGGCCAGAAACATCCGAATGCTCATGTGTGTGATCCCAAGGGTCCGAGAGAGAAATCGTGTCGTCGAGTTTGGACGCCGCCCGCCGGTAAATCGTTCCGGGGGTGGCCCCGCTATTATGGCAGATTCAGCACCGAAATGGTGGTGTCCCCGTTGGCGGTGATCAGTTTTTTGCCGTCGGCGCTGAAGACGGCGTTCCGCACCGGCGTCGGCAAGGCCCAGCCGCGGACCTCCTCGCCGGTGTCGAACTTCCACAGCTTCACCTCGCCGGACGCGCTGAACGTGGCAAACCGCGCCCCGTCCGGGCTGACGACGAGGCCTAAGAGTTCACTCGGCTTCAAGGCGTCGAACTTCTTGACGACTTCCTTCTTGGCGATGTCGTAAATCTTCACCGTGCCGTTCTCGTCGATGGCGGCCAGTTTCTTCTTGTCCGGGGAAATGCCGAGGTCGCTCAGGCCTTTGTCGAAGGCCGGCCAATCGCCGCCGACGCGCTCATTCTTCTCCAGCCCCCACACCTGCACGGACCCGTCGCTGAACCCGAGGGCGGCCGTCTCGCCGTCCACGCTGAACGTCATGCACATCACGGCCCGGTTCAGGTCCATCGTCCGCAGGGGCTTCCCGTCGGCGTCGTAGGTCTTCACGTTGTTGGTCTCGTTGTCCCCGACCTTCGTGTTCTGCCACGCGACGAAGCGGTCCCCCTTCACGCTGTACAGGATGAAAGGCATCCGCTGCTCCGTATTCAGCGTTGTGACCGGCTTGCGGGTGGCCATGTCCCAGATGATGAGCTTCTTGTCGTCCCCGCCGGAAACGAGCCGCTTGCCGTCCGGGGAGAAGGCCAGGGAGGTGATCTCCCCGTCGTGGCCGCCGGTGGACACGTCCAGCGTGAACGCCTCCGTGCCGGCCAGGGCGTCCCACACCTTGATCGTCTTGTCCTCGGACCCGCTGGCGACCCAGCGGCCGTCCCCGCTGACGGCGATGGTGTTCAGCCGCCGCGTGTGGCCGACGGGCTTGGCGGTCTCGTCGGTGTTCAACTCCCAAATTTTCACGGTCTTGTCCACGCTCGCGGAGACGACCAGCCGGCCGTTCGGCGTGAACGCCACGGAGCTGACCCAGTCCGTGTGGCCGCGCAAGGCCCGGATTTCCGTGCGGTTCGCCCCCACGTCCCACACGCGCACGACCATGTCCCCGCCGCCGGTGACCAACAGCCGGCCGTCCGCGCTGAACGCGACGGAACTCACGGGCTTCGTGTGCCCCTTGAAGTCCGCGAACAGCGGCAGAGAGGGGGGGGCGTTGCCGGGGGGCGTCGCTTGCGGCGGGCCGTCCGGGAACATGGTCCACACCTTCACGGCCCCGTCTCCGCCGCAGGTGGCGAGCCGGGAACCGTCCGGGTTGAAGGCCAAGGCCCCGACGCCGGACGTGTGCGGTTGGAAGGCGTAAGCCTCCTTGGTCATCTTGTCCGCGAGGATGACGATGCGCACGGACCCGTCGGCGCCGCCGAGGGCGGCCAGTTGCCCGTCCGGCCGAATACTCACGGCGCTGACCGCCGACTTCCCGGCGGGCAGCGTCACCAACGGCTGGTCGGAAGTCATATCCCAGAGCAGGGCGGTCTTGTCGATGCCGCCGCTCAGGATGAACTTCCCGTTCGGGCCGCCGACGGTGACGGCCATGATCGGGGCCGTGTGTCCTTTGAGTTCCTTCAGTTGTTTGCCGTCCTTCAAATCCCACACGCGGACGACTTTGTCCCCGCCCACGCTCACCAGCTTGGAACTGTCTGCACTGAACGCAAGGGCGGTGACGGCCGCCGTGTGCCCTTCGAGCTTATGGAGCGTCTTGCCGCCGAAATCGCGGACGACGACGACGCGGTCGGCCCCGGCCGAGGCGACCAGTTTGCCGTCCGGGCTGACGACGGCGCTCCACACATACGCCTTGTGGTCGTCAAGGTTTTGGTGGTCGTCGGCCACGGAGACGGACCAGAACCGCAGGCCTTGATCCTTGCTGCCGGAGGCCAGCGTCTTGCCGTCCGGAGAGAAGGCGAGGGCCGTCACTTCTTCGGTGTGGCCGTGGAACACGCGGACGACGCGGGGCATCGCGCCGGTCAAGTCCCACAGGCGAATCGTCTTGTCCGTGCTGCCGGTGGCGAGGAACTTGCCGTCCGCGGTGGCCGCGAGGGCGATCACGTTGTTGGCGTGCCCTTCGAGCGGCGTCGGCTTGCCGTGGCCGGCCAAGGTCTCGCCGTCCGGCCCGAGGCCGACGATCTGCTTCGCCTTGTTGTCGCTGCCGCTGGTGAAGATGACGGACGTGTCTTTGCCGAAGACGACTTGGTAAGCGTTGTGCCCGGCGTGGGCGTCAATGCCGCTGACGAGGCGCTTGTTCTTCTCCAAACTCGGGTTCCAAATCTGGAGTTGGCCCTGGCCGTTGACGGCGGCGACCAGCTTGCCGTTCGGGCTGAACGCGACCGCGTACACCTGCCCCTTGGCCTTCTCCGTGAAGTCGGCGTTCAGGTTGGCGGTCACGTCCCCCTTGTCCAAGTCCCAGAGCCGCACGCTCTTGTCGTCCGACCCGGACACGAGTGACTTGCCCTCCGGATGGAACGCGAGGCAACTCACGGGCTTCTCGTGGCCCTTGAGCGTCTTCTCGAGTTTGCCGGTGTCCGGCGCCCAAACGTGGATGTCATTCCCGGCCGTGCTGGCGATGAACTTGCCGTCCTTCGACCACGCGAGTCCCCGAACCGGCAGCACGGGGTCTTTGCCGCCGCGGTAGGTGCGGAGTTCGCGGCCGTTGCCCAAGTCCCACACTTTCACCGTGCCGTCCATCGAAGACGACGCCAGCCGCCCGCCGTCCGGGGAGTAGGCGACGCCGGTAATTTCTGCCCCGTGCCGCATGCGGGCGATGCCCAGCACGCGGTCCACGTTCGGCGGCAAGTCGCCCGGCACATACGGCACCAGCCAGCGAGCCTGCTTGTAGAACTTCACGCCGTGTGCCGCGTTCCCGGCCTTGACCGCCGCCTCGGCCCGCCCGGCCAATTCGTCTGCGGCGGCCAGGCTTGCTTCGGGGAATTTCTTGGCGAGGGCGTCGGCCCGCTCTTCCTGAAACTTCGCCTTCAGCGCGGCGGGGTCGTCCGCCGTCGGCTGGGCGACGGCGGTTCCGAAGGCGAGGCCGAGGAGGGCGACGGCCAAGTGCGGGAGTCGGCGGATCATGGGGAGGCCCCGGTGCGTGGCGAGGTGTCGATTCATCGGAAAGTATACGAGGGGGCCGGCGCGGCGGGGATTGGCGGGAAGGGAGAATGTGTAACGAATGGAATGACCAATGACCAATGACCAATGACCAATTGTGAAGGTCTGCCAGCCACTCTGCCATTGCGCGCGACCCATTTGCCGAATTCTTGGCAATCCGGCCACTTCGA
>JAYUGD010000755.1:0-11326 GCA_043767785.1 Zavarzinella sp.
GCGACGATAAGTCCTCCCGCCGGGATTAACCCGGCGGCTCGTTAGTCGCTTGGAGGTTTTTTAGCGCCGTTATTCGCGCTTCGCGTCCAGGAACGCAAACACGACACGGATGGCCTCGTAGCTTACTTCCTCGTTCATCGAGAGGAACGCCGGCTTGAGGCGGGCGGTGCCGAACTCTTCGGCGGCGGCGGTGACGCGGTCGATCACGTCCGCGTCCACCCATTCCGTGATCGACTTCGGCTTCTCGGCCCGGATGAAGTCGGCGAGGTGGTCTGAGATCGTGGTGCGGGACAGTTTTGTTTGGTGCATCACGTCCTCCACGGAGGCGCCGTCGCGGAAGAGCGAGAACGACTTTTGCTTCGCGGGGGACAGTTTCCCCGACCCGGCTGAGGAGGACGGCGAAGCGTCCCGCGGCGGCGGCAAGTCGGTCTCCAAGCCGCGGGCGGCGGCATGTTCGCGGATCACGGCCAAGAACGCCTCGCCGAAGTCCCGCAGCTTCACGTCGCCGACGCCGGACACCATCCGCATGCGAACTGGCGTCGTCGGCCGGCAGCGGGCCAGCTCCGCGAGGACGGTGTCCGCGAAGACGACGTAGGGCGGCACGTTGAGCCGGGCGGCGTTCTCCTTGCGCAGGTGCCGCAGGGCCTCGAACAGTTCGAGGTCGGTCCCCTCGGGCAGCGTCCCCTTCGCGGCCCGCTCCCGGCCGGAACCCGTCGGGGCGGCGGCGCCGGGCGGTGTCTTCAGTTGGATCAGCCGGACATCCTTCTTCCCCTTCATCACGGCCCACGACGCGGCGTTGAGCTTGAGGACCGGGTACTCCCCCTCTGACTGCGTCAGCACGTCTTGGCCGATCAGTTGGAAGATGCAGTCGCGGATCTGCGGCTTGGCCATGTTGTTGAGCAAGCCGTAGGTGCTGAGCTTGTCGTGCCCGCGGGCGCGCACGTTTTGCGTGTCCCCGCCGCGCAGCACGTCGATGACGTGGTTGGCGCCGAAGCCCTCGTTGACGCGGGCGACGCACGAGAGGATTTTTTGGGCGATCACCGTGGCGTCCGGCAAGTCTTCCGTGTCGCCCAAGCAGATGTCGCACGCCCCGCAGTTGTCGGCCTCGTACTCTTGGCCGAAGTGCCGCACCAGCGCTTTGTGCCGGCATATGGCCCCGCTGGCGTAGTGCGTCATCTGGTCGAGCGACTTGCGTGAGGCGTTCAGGAACTCCGGCGGCAAGTTGGCCTCGGCCGCCGACTTCTCCATGATCCGCTTCAAGGCCACCACGTCCGCGACGGAGAACAACAGCAGGCACTCGCTCGGCAGTCCGTCTCGCCCGGCCCGGCCGGTCTCTTGTTGGTAGTGTTCAATGGTCTTCGGCACACAGGCGTGGACGACGAACCGCACGTTGGAGCGGTCGATGCCCATGCCGAAGGCGATGGTCGCCACGACCACGTCGGCCTCCTCGCTGGAGAAGGCGTCGTGGCTCTGCTTGCGGGCGTCGGCCGTCATGCCGGCGTGGTACGGCACCGCCCGGTACTTCGCCTTCACCAGCGCTTCGCAGACGGTGTCCACGTCGGCCCGGCGCAGGCAGTAGACGATGCCGGCCTCATTCGGGTGGCGGTCCAGCACCTCGCGGATTTGGGCGATCACGTCCACCTGCGGCAACACGCGGTACGTCAAGTTCGGCCGGTCGAAGTTGCCGACGAGAACTTCCGGGTCTTGCAGATTCAGTTGGCTGATGATGTCTTCCCGCACCGACTCCGTCGCCGTCGCGGTGTAGGCGTGGACGGCGGCGCCGGGGAAGAACTCGCGCAGGCGGGCGAGCATGCGGTACTCGGGGCGGAAGTCGTGCCCCCAGTGGGAAATGCAGTGGGCCTCGTCGATGGCGACCGTCTTCGTGCCGGCGTCGCGCAACAGTTGGTGCGTGCCGGAGTTCACGAGCCGTTCCGGGGAGATGAACACCAACTTGGTCTCGCCCGAGCGGATGGCGGCCAAGGCGTCGTTCCACTCGTTTTGTTTCAGTGTGCTGTCGAGCCGGACGGCCGTGACGCCGTTGCGGGCGAGGCCGTCCACTTGGTCCTTCATCAACGCGATCAGCGGGGAGACGACCACCGTGAGGCCGTCGCGGACGAGGGCCGGGGCTTGGTAGCACAGCGACTTGCCGCCGCCGGTCGGCATCACCACGAGCGAGTCTCGCCCGGCCAAGGACGCGCGGATCGCCTCCGCCTGCAACGGCCGCAGCGCGCTGAAGCCCCAGTGCTTGGCGACGGCGGCGAGCAGGGCGGGCGGCAATTTCGACGACATGAGACGAACCCGGAGTCAGCGTGCGGCGAGGGAAATCCTTTCCCCCAGATTATCCCAATTGGGGGGCGAGCGGTAGCGCGGTTGAAATTTGATCCGCACACGCTGACTGTTTCGCCGCGACACGACGCTTTGGGTGTGGAGCGCGGGCCTCAAACCCGGGGTTCGCCGAGCCTCACCCACGGGCTACACTCCGTCACCCCTCCGGGGTTGCATACCAAAGGCCGGGTTTTAGCCCCGGATGGGGCGCCGGAGTGTAGCCCGTGGGTGAGGCTCGGCGAACCCCGGGTTTGAGGCTCCCAAAGCGTCGCGGCTAAACGGGTTCTGGAACAGGGGTGCGTTGTTTTGACCAAAACCAATTACCGGAAAAGACCTTAGAGACGGATTGACACTCACAACCGTCACCACCTATCTTGGTACATGAACACGTCTGGGCAAGTTGGAGAAAATCACGTCATGAGAGTTCTCAACTGGAATCTGTTGCGTGGCGCGGCCGTCGTGGCCGGGCTGGCCATGTCTCTGGCGGCCGGCCAAGCGGCCGAGCCGAAGTGGAAGCTCGAAACGCGCATCGAGCCGGACAGGAAGCCGTTCACGGTCAAGGTCGCGGTGGCCCCGCCGGCGCCGGTTTACAACGACCCCGTCGGCCTCGCGGCCATCCCGCCGACGACGGACGAGTCGAACGGGTGGTATCTGCCGGGCTTCGGGTACCTGCCGCCGTGGCCGCACACGCTGCCGCGCGTCAAAGCGTCGGAGCGCTACATGGGCTACTTGGTCCCGAGTCGGGGTGGTTACGGCATCCCGAACAACGCCCCGCCCGGCGGCTGGTCGGTCCCCGTCACGATCAACAGCGCGACCGTGTGGTACTATGTGCCACGGCACCTCGAAAGCCCGTTCTTGGACGCGATTGACGCGCACCGCCTGCGCTGGACCTACCCGCCGAACTGGCGGCCGGCCCAACAACCCGTCGCCGGCCAACAGGTTCAACAGCCCGTGATCGTCCCGGCAGCCACCTTGCCGTCGCCGTTCCCGGCCGTCCGACCGGAAGACCGGCCGGCGATCCCGGCCGAGTTGACCGGGCGTGACGCCGCCACGCTGCGCGGCGAGGGGACGCGCCTCTTGAAGGCCGACCATCCGGCGCGGGCGTTGGCCGTGCTGACGGCCGCCACCGAGCAGGACGCCGACGATGCGGCCGCGTGGGCCTTGCGCGCCGTGGCCGAATGGGCGCTGGGCCACGCGGATCAGGCGACGGCTTCCGCCCGCCGCGCCGCGGCGTTGGAACTGACGGGCCACGCCGACGCGGCGACGGTCGCCAAGGCGCTCGAAACGGTGCAGGGGCCGGCCCGGCAATTCCTGACGACGGTTGGTGCGGCCCTCACAATGGCCGACGCCCAAGCATTGCTGGCGCGCCCGGCCCTCACGGGGCTGGCGGCAAAGTAAGACTTTTCCCACCGCCGCGAGGCGGTCGCGTTGGAGTGCCGCTTTTAAGCGGTCTGTGACCGTCCCGTCGCAGTAGGCTGGAGGACCGAGTCTTCGAGGGTCCGACCCGAGGGCGAGCGACTATTACATGACGAGATGTAGGGGTTGACCCCGCGCCTCGTTGAGTGACGGTTATTCGCCCTTTGGGTCGGACCCTCAAAGACTCGGTCCTCTTTGGCCTTGAGGGCGGGAGTTCCAAGACCGCTTAAAAGCGGGACTCCAACATGACCGCCTGGCGGCGGTATCTGCGGCCGGTCACTTCGCCTTCAACCAGCCCATGATGGCCACCGCGTAATAGGTCGGCCCGGCGGCGGATGCATAGCCCGGTTGGGCGGCGTACCCGCCGTCCTTGTTGGCGCACACGGACAGGAAGCGGCGCAGGGCGGCCGGGTCTTTCGGGGCGATCTTCAGCAAGTGCATGGCCCGCAGGACGCGGTAACAGGTCTCCAAGTCGGAGGCGGCTTCGCCGGCTTTGCCGAAGCCGCCGTCAGCCCGCTGACCGCCTTGGAGCGCGGCGGTGACGGTTGGCAACTGCTCCGGGGAAATCTTGCCCCCGGCCCGGACGATCATGGCCACCGTGCCGCCGGTGTCGCGGGCAAGGCCGTCCGCCTTGCCGTAGGTGCCGTCCGGGTTGCGGGTCTTTTCTGTTTCCTTGAACCACTCAACCGTCACCGGGGCGACGTTCTTGGCGGCCTCCATCGCGGCGACGGCGATGCGGCGCTCTTCAAACGTCTTGGCGTTGGCCGTCAGATACTTGACTGCCGGCCCGTAATCGAACTTGGGCAACAGCTCGGCGGCGGCCATCGCTCCCACGGCCGTCAGCGTGATGTCGGCCTTCCCCTTCGGCGTGTCCGCGAACGTCCCGCTGGCCGGGTCGTAGCACGACTCGACGAACTTGGCCGTCAGTTCTTTGTCGGGCAATTCACCGCCCAGGTACTTGATGCCGCGCACCGCCGCCAGCGTGGCCCGCAGAGTCGGGGCGGTGTCGGTCGCCTTCGTCGGGTCTGCCTTCGCTGGGATGAAGCCGCCCCCCGGCTGCCGCAGCAACAGCAAATACTTGACGGTGGCCGCGTGTTCCCCGCCCGGCTGGGCGGACCCGACGGCGGCGAACAGCAACAGAAAGCCGAGGGCGGCGGGACGCATGGCCGTGACTCAAGTCAGAGGGGGGATTGCAGGTTAATTTAGGCGGGGACGCTCGACGGCCAATGGGCAATCCGTCGCGCTCATGCCGCAATTGCCTCGGCGGCCGGGGACTCGCTCAGCTTCACTTCGCCGAATTTGACGCCGGCCGAGTCGTAGAAAAGGATGCGATGCTCCTCGCCGGCCCACACGGCGGAGGTCTTCAGCAGCCGCGGGCCTTCGACGTGGAACACCAGCCCGCACGGCTTGCCACGGCGGCGGACCTCGGCCCGGTAGAGCGGCGTCTGCGCCGGGTCGAGCTGGTCGTGGGAACACAGCATGTCTCGCACGAACCGGCCGAGGGCTTCGGGCGTTGGCAGGGCGACGACGGACGACTCCATCGGGTTAGTCTCTCTGCGGTTCGTGAAAAACCGAATCTCGCTTGCCGCGAAAGGCAACCTCACCCCCCGGCCCCCTCTCCGCGGCGGAGAGGGGGAGCAAGAGCGTTGACGCCCGCGCCCGTGGGACAAGCGTCTCGCTTGTCCGAAAGCTCGTCGGGTTCCCCCTCTCCGCCGCGGAGAGTGGGTTAGGGGGTGAGGTTGTCTTTGGTTTTCATCGGAAGACCACGCAGCCGTGGTACGCGAGCGATTGGCGCGCTTTGATGTGTTTCACCCTCCGCCGGTCCGGTCCTACCACTTATTCACTTGGCGCAGGGCCTCGTACAGGACGATGCCGGCGGCGGTGGCCAGGTTGAGACTGCGGACGTTGCCGGTCGGCATGGGGATGCCGACGGCGCGGGCGGCGAAGCGGTCGCGGATGCTGTCGGGCAGGCCCTTCGACTCGTTGCCGAACAGGAGGCAGTCGCCGTCTTGGTACTCGGCCTCGGTGTAGCGGCGCGGGGCGGGGGTTTCCACGCAGACGATGCGCTCGGGGGCGATGACGGCTTCGAAGTCGGCGAACGTGGTGTGGCGCATCAGGGGGACGTGCGGCCAATAGTCGCAGCCGGCCCGGCGGAGTTGCTTGGCGTCCAGGGAGAAGCCGAGGCGGCCGATCAGGTGCAGGGTGACGCCGGTGGCGGCGCACAGGCGGGCGATGTTGCCGGTGTTCGGCGGGATTTCCGGTTCCCAGAGCGCGACGTGGAGCATGGATTTCGGTTATAGCGATTCGGCCGGTCGTGCGGCCGCGATCCCCCGGCGGCGGGGCCGTTCGCGGGCGATCGACTGTAGTTGGCGGCGGCCCGTGAGATAACAATGGGGTAGCCCGATTGTCGCCAAGAGTGTCACCCATGTCGCCGGGACGCCCCGCCGGGTCTGGCCCGTCCGCCGCCGTCATCACGCTGCTCGCCGCCGGCGTCCTCGCCGCCGTCAGCGTGTTGGGGGCGCCGGCGGCCGACGCCGCGTCGTTGCCGGGGCTGTTCCCCCAGCCGTTCGGGCCGGCCGGGGAATGGCTGCGCGAGCAGTTGATCGGGCCGACCGGGGCCGGGGCGTATGTGTTCCTCGCCGGGTGGGTCACGCTGGCAGTCACGCTGTTCTTCCAAACCTCGGTGCGGTCACTGCTCGGCCGCACGGCCGGGTGGGCGCTGCTCGTCGGCTGCGCCGCCCTCATCGCCGACCGCGTGACGGCCGTGGCCAACGCCGGGCCGGTCGCGGGGGCGGGCGGGACCATCGGGGCGGCCCTCAACGCGATTCTGTCTTCTTCGTTCAGCCCGGCCGGGTGCGTGCTGATGCTGGTCGCCGGCATCACGCTGGGCGTGCTGCTGGCCGCCGATCACGGCGTCATGGCCCTTATCTATCTGACGTGCTGGACCGGGGCGACCACGCGCCGCTTCGGCGCGATGGTGCGGGAACGGCTGACGCGCACGCCCGTTTCCGTCCCGGTCGATCTGCCGGACTCGGAGCCGGTGATCCTGCCGATCCGGCATTCCTTCCGCATCAACTCGCACGCCGAGACGAAGTCGGATATCTCCATCGTCGCCCCGACGCCGGTGCCCGGCCGGCCGCTGACGCCGGAGACGGTGCCGATTTCCAAGTCCGTGAATCAGCGCGTCGAACGCACTCCGCCGGCCAACCGCCTGAGCTACGTGTTGCCGCCGTTTGAACTCTTGGACGAGCCGAGCGCCGCCAAAGGGGAAGACGAGAAGCACCTGCGGGACGTGGCCGCGCTGCTGGAAAAAGTCTTCGCCGACTTCGGGCTGACGATCAAAGTCGTCGGCATCCACACCGGGCCGGTGGTCACGCAGTACGAAATCTCCCTGGAAACAGGCCTGCGCGTCTCGCGCGTGACTTCCCTGTCCGACGACTTGGCGTTGAACCTGAAGGTGCAGAGCGTCCGCATCGTCGCCCCGCTGCCGGGCCGCAACACCGTGGGCATCGAGGTGCCGAACGAGCACCGGGCCGTCGTGCGGCTCAAGGAACTCATCAACTCGGCCGGGGCCAAGGTGGCCAAGTGCAAGCTGCCGCTGTTGCTGGGCAAGGACAGCGAAGGCCGGCCGCTGGTGCAGGACATGGCCGACATGCCGCACTTACTGATCGCCGGCCGCACCGGGACCGGGAAGTCCGTGTGCCTGAACTCGATCATCGTCAGCCTGCTGCTGACGCGCACGCCGGAAGAGTGCCGACTGCTGATGATCGACCCGAAGCAGGTGGAACTGGCCGAGTACGGCAAGCTCCCCCACCTGATGCACCCGGTCGTGACGGACAACAGCAAGGCCGAGGCCATCCTGTCGTGGGCCGTGGACAAGATGGAACAGCGGTACGAACTCCTTCGCCGCGCCCGCGTGAGAAACATCGCCGGCTTCAACGAACTCGGCCGGGCCGAGATCCTCAAGCGGGTCAAGCCGTTGGATCAGGCGTCGCGTGACGCCCTGCCGGACCGACTGCCGTACATCGTCATCATCGTGGACGAAGTCGGCGACCTGATGATGGCCATGAAGAAGGAAGTGGAAGGCCACATCATCCGCTTAGCCCAAAAGTCGCGGGCCGCCGGCATCCACCTGATCCTGACGACGCAGCGCCCGACGGTGGATGTGATCACCGGCCTCATCAAGAGCAATCTGCCGGCCCGCATCTGCTTCCAGGTGGCCGACCGTTCCAACAGCCGCGTCGTGCTGGACGAGGTCGGCGCCGAGAAGTTGCTCGGCAAGGGGGACATGCTGTTCCTTCAACCGAACACGAGTACCATCGTGCGGGCGCAGGGCTGTTACGCCAGCGACGACGAAATCCTGCGCGTCGTCTCCCACCTGGAAGTCGAAGACCCCGAGTTCGACAACGAGTTGCTCAACCTGTCCGAGAAGGGCAACGAAGACGCCGGGGAATCGGCCCCGGCCGGCAACGCCCTCGACAACGTCAAGAAGCGGGACAGCCTGTACGAGCAGGCCGTCGAGATCGTCATCCGGGAAGGCCGCGGCAGTTGCTCCCTGTTGCAACGGGCCTTGGGCGTCGGCTACGGCCGGGCCGCCCGCCTGATCGACTTCATGGCCGAAGACGGCATTGTGGGGACGTACAACGGGGCGCAAGCGCGGGACGTGCTGTTCACTTCGGACCAGTGGAACGCGCTGCGGAACGGCGGGGCGACGGAGACCGCGGGGGCCGCGGGGCGGGACGGGGAGTGAGAGGTTCGGGTTTTTAGCTCCAACGGAGCGTCCGGTAGTAGCCAGCCCCGGAAGGGGCTGGTATGCGATGGCCCCTCACCCTTCTCCAAGCCCTGAAGGGGCGGCCGGAACAGCGTCTCAGTGCCGGCCGCCCCTTCAGGGCTTGAAAACATTTACCGGCCTGCATTCCAGCCCCTTCCGGGGCTGGCTACGAGCGGACGCTCCGTTGGAGCTAAAAACCATCAAACGAAAAAGCCCGCCGGGTTCACCCCCGGCGGGCCGCGTCATTCTTCGGAATCCGCCGGCCTTACGCGGTCGGCGTTTCCATGCCCTTGCGGATCGCCCGCTGCTTCCGCAGCATGGCGCGCCGGCGGAGTTCGCACGGCTTCTCGTAGTATTCGTGCTTGCGCAATTCCTTCTTCAGCCCGCTCCGTTCGAGGAGCTTCTTGAACCGCCGGAGCGCCGCCCCGATGGGTTCGCGGTCGTGTACACGCATCCGAATGGACATAGCACCTTCTCTGTTCCGGTCTGGACGGCCAACGGCCGTGACCATTCTTGGCCCACAATTGTCGGACAGATAATGTAGCCGGCGGGCGAATGGCGACAAGGGAAGTTTTCGCACGGCGTGCCAGTCTGAGCGGGAGTGCAAGAACAAAGGGGCGTTCCTGTTTACTCGGTCGTCTCCCCTGGGGTCTCAGTCCACCCGAGCGCGTGGGCCAAATATCCGCGGACGGTGGCCGCGTATTCGGCGGCGTCCGCCGCTTCATCGAGAAGAGCCTGCCGGAGAACGTCTTTCGTCGCGCCTTCGGCGTGGGCCAGCCATTGGTCCGCCAAAGGAATCAAGCGTTCGATTCGTAGGCGTCGTTTCAGGTGAAGGTCCGGGCGATTGAGTTTCAACTGCCTCCACGTCCGAAGCCCTTTGTCAACGCCCGGACGATGAACGACCATCGGGCCGAGGACGAGCAGATGATCCGCCGGCTCGTCCGTGAAGGGGTTCACGAGCGGTTCGGCCGGCGCGTGGTAATCGCCCTTGAACGTGTTGCACTCCTTGCACGCCAAGCCGAGATTAACCCAATCAACGACTTGGTCCGGCCGCCGGCTGACGGGGTTGATGTGGTCGGTCTCCCCGAAGGCGACTTTCGACTCGCAATAGATGCACTTGTTGAACGACTCTTCGCGGAGGGCGACTTTGATCGGCGTTTCGCGATAGCGAAACCTCACCGTATCGGTCATCTCGATGAGGCCGGCCTTGGCGTCCAGAAATTCTTGCGTCCACTCCGCGGCCTTCGCTTGCAACACGTCCGGGACGGGACCCTTGTGCAGCCGGATCACGGTTGGGACTCCGCGACCTTCGCCAACACGCCGGGGAAGTGCTGGCCCATGCCGAGTTCGGTCATCTTGGACTTCAACGTCGTCATCGAATCCTGGGTGAGCGGAACCTTGGTGAACTCCTCCAGAATGGCGTCGATCCGCGACTTGGCCCACGCCGGCATCGTGTAGGGAACGCCCAGCACGTCCATGAGGATTTCATCGGCCGAGTTGGCCAGATTCACTTTGTCGAGCAGGACGCTCTCCACCTTCTGGTCGGCGGTGTACTTGAGGGCGTAGATGTGTGAGTCCGGGACGGAAGTCACCATCAGCGGGTTGTGCGTGGCGATGACGAACTGGCACCGAGGGAACGCCTTCAACAAGTCGGGCAACAACCGTTGCTGGAGTTGCGGGTGCAAATGGGCCTCCGGCTCGTCGATCACCACGACGAACTCGTCATGGATTTGCGCGTACATGTGGATTTGCCACGCCATGTCCACGATGGCCGCGATGCCGCCGGAGACGGCTTCGAGCGAGAACTCACCTGTCTCTGTGTCAAACAGAACGTCTGGCATCCGCACGCGGATTCGCTTGAAGCCGAGCGAGGCCGGCAGCATGATTCGGAGGATGTCTTGGAAACCTTCAAAGGTGCGGACGGCTTCCTCGTCTCGTTCCACAGCTTGATTGCCGTAGCCTAACGTTGCCATGGACAACAACGCTCGCTTGAGCAAATAACTCGGTGATTTGATGTTTGAGCCGTACTGTTCTCCCTTGTACCTCCCGATCACTTCTCTGAGATACACCGCAAATATTTGTTCCTTCGCGTCTACAGAAACAGGTATGTCAGTAATTTTTTGAAACACATATGGGGGCCGATGCGAAGGGACGTAGACGCCGGGCACGGCATGGGAAGGGTACATGGAAACAGCAAACACTTCCTGAACGCCGTTTGGCACTCGAAGCGTCGTTACGGAGCCTCCACTGCAAATGACTGTGCCGATTTCGTGGTCATCGCCAGGCGTTGCCCTAACCGAATGTCCGTTTGTCTCGCCGGACCAAAAGCCGGCCCAATATCTCTGAATGCCCTTCTCTTGAATTCCCGGGCTGCTGACAAAATGAAGATCCCAACCCAAATATCGGTTCAAAAGATGGAGCAGGGTGGTTTTGCCAGTGCCGTTGACACCAGTGAGAATGGTAAGCCGAGGGTGGAAGTCAATTTCCACGCGCTCGAACTGCCGCCAGTTGTGGAGGTTCAGATTGGTGAACATGACGACCAAACTTTCGATGGAGCCGCTTCGGCCAAGGGTCAATCTTACCACGCCGGCCGTCAAAACCAAACGCGCTCCGGGCCGCGGCAGCCAAGTGCTAATTTTGCTTGAGACGGCGGGCCGCCACGCTTAAAATCATTTCTACTTCACGCTCGATCACCTACGGCCAACTCACCGACCTCCGCTCCGAGCTTGTGCAAAAATCGTCGTCGCGCCATGAATGAGACAAAGAACCTTGGGTGAGCGAGTCCGCCGGGCGTACTCGCCGGGGTTCCGGCGC
>JAYUGD010000756.1:0-4168 GCA_043767785.1 Zavarzinella sp.
TGTATATGGTTCCATCTTCCAACGCCAGTTTCGCCACGACTGCCATAATTCCGGTGATCTCCGTCGGGGACCAAAGGACGGTCAAACAAGATCGGTTTACGGAAAGTCGGCCGCGTTTCCACCCCCGGTCAGCGCACGCGGAACGTCACTTCGAGGTCCCCGAACGCGACGGTCTGCATCGACTTCGCGGCCGTCGGGAAAAAATGCTCCAAGAGTTCTTGGACCGTGTCGGACGCGATGTAGTAGTGGTTATATTTTCCGTCCCGCTCGTAGGCGACCAGGTTGGCGTGCCGCAGCAGGGTGAGGTGGTGGCTGACGGCCGGCTGGGACTCGCCGATCTCCTCGCAAATGCGGGTGACGTGCGTCTTCCCCTTGGTCAGCAGGAGGCGGATGATTTGCAGGCGGTTCTCGTCGGCCAGGCTGCGGAACAGGTCCGCGAGTTTCTTGTTGGCCCTGGCGGCGGGGGTCTTGGCCGACTTCTTCGGGCGGATCGGCGGCGGCTTCATGCGGCGGCTCCAAGCGTTTTCCCGCCCGCGGGGCGGCGGTTAAGGGAGAAGAAGGATCGGGGCTTGGAAACAACACATGCGCATGTGTTGGCGCGTGGCGGCGGCGCCCCGCGAAGTGATGTAGGGTAATCGTTTTCGCGGGATCGTCAAATGGAATCCCCGGCCGGCCCGGGGGTTCGCGGGGGAATGCCGGACGATGGGCTACCGAAACCTGCGGGCGTGCGTGGAAGACCTGCGGCGAACCGGCCGCCTGCGGGTGATCGACGCCGAGATCGACCCGCGCCTCGAACTCGCCGAGATTCAGCGGCGGGCCTACGCGGCCGAGGCCCCCGCCCTCCTCTTCACGAAGGTCCGGGGTTGCAAGTTTCCGATGCTCGGCAACCTCTTCGGCACGCCGGAGCGGGCGCGGTTCCTTTTTCGGGACACCTTGGCCGTCGTCGAAAAAATGGTCCGCTTAAAGATGGACCCCGCGGACGCGCTGCGAAAACCGTGGAAGCATTTGGGCCTGCTGCCCGCCGCCTTACATACGCTGCCGAAATTCCGGCGCCGCGGGCCGGTGACGGCCCAGCGCACCACGCTCCGCGAACTGCCGCAACTGGTGTGCTGGCCCGACGACGGCGGGGCGTTCGTTACGCTGCCGCTGGTGTACACCGAAGACCCGCGGCGGCCGGGCTGGCGCAAGTCGAACCTCGGCATGTACCGCGTGCAACTCTCCGGCAACGAGTACACGGCGGACGAAGTCGGCCTGCACTACCAGATTCACCGCGGCATCGGCGTCCACCACGCCGCCGCCGTCGAACGGGGCGAACGGCTGCCGGTGAACGTGATCGTCGGCGGCCCGCCGGCCCTGACGCTCTCGGCGGTCATGCCGCTGCCCGAGGGGTTGCCGGAAGTCATCTTCGCCGGCGTGCTGGGCGGCCGTCGGCTGACGATGGTGCGCGGGGATCAAACGCCCAACGGGTTGCCGATCCCGGCCGAGGCCGATTTCTGCATCAGCGGGTGGATCAACCCGCGAGAGACCAAGCCCGAGGGGCCGTTCGGGGACCACTTGGGGTATTACAGTTTGGCCCACCCGTTCCCGGTGATGCACGTGGAGGCCGTCTTCCACCGGCCGGACGCGATCTGGCCGTTCACCGTCGTCGGCCGGCCGCCGCAGGAAGACACCACGTTCGGCGAGATCATCCACGAACTCACCGGGGCCGCGATCCCGGCCGTCCTGCCGGGCGTCGAGGCCGTCCACGCCGTGGACGCCGCGGGGGTACACCCGCTGCTGCTCGCCATCGGGAGCGAACGGTATGCCCCTTACGAGGAGCGGACCAAGCCGCGGGAACTACTCACGCAGGCGAACGCCATCCTCGGGCAAGGGCAACTGTCGCTGGCCAAATACCTGCTCATCGTCGCCCGCCAGGACGCGCCGGACTTGAAGGTCCACGACGTGGGCCACGTCTTCACGCACCTGCTGGAACGCATCGACTGGGCGACCGACCTGCACTTCCAGACGCAGACGACGATTGACACGCTCGACTACTCGGCCGGCATGGGCCTCAATGCCGGGTCCAAAGTGGTGTGGGCGGCCGTCGGCCCGAAGCGGCGGACGCTGGCCCGAGAGCTTCCCGCCGGGATCGAATTGGCCGACGACTTCGGCAGCCCGCGAGTCGTCGCCCCCGGCATCATCACCGTGCAGGGGCCGCCGCACCGCCAGACGCGGGCGGACGGCGAATACCCCGACGACCTGCGCCGGTTGGTTCAAAGTATTGAACAGCAGTCGGCGGCGTGGGACGGTTTCCCGCTCATCACCGTCGTGGACGACTCGGCGTTCGCGGCCCGGTCGTGGAACAATTGGCTGTGGGCCGTCTTCACGCGCTCCGACCCGGCGGCCGACATCGTCGGGGCCTTCCCCCAGACGTTCCGCAAGCATTGGGGCTGCCGCGGCCCGCTGGTGATCGACGCCCGCATGAAGCCGCACCACGCCCCGCCGCTCGAGGAAGACCCGGCCGTCTCGCGGCGCGTGGACGAATTGGCCAGCCGCGGCGGGCCGCTGCACGGGATTATTTAATTCGGGCGTACAGGGAAGACGTGTCGTCGCGCCGGACCAATTTCCATTCCGCGGGCCGACTGGCGAACATCGTATCGAACCCGCCGCCGGTCGAGACTAAGCCGAGGTCGAACGGGTCGTATTGCTTTTGCCAATCGTCCAGTGGCTTCCCCGGGTCCGGCAATTCCCCGGCTCGGATTCGGGCTTCCGTGCGGACGAAGTCCACCAGAAATTGATCGCCGAACACCTCGCAGCGGTCGTCGATGAACACCAGACAGCGCGGCTCGTGCTGGATCAGCGGGCCGCCGTAGTGGTACTCCGCGAAGACTCGGGGCCGGTGCGGCGACTCTTCCGCCAATGCGTGAAGAATCGGCATGTTGTCCAGCGGCCAAAGCCGGTCATCGAGTTTCACCCACGCCGGGTGTAGCCGGTCCGCGGGCCGGACAGCCATCGTGGCGGTGGACGCGAGGAGGAGTAACACGACCGGGGCCAACCAATTACCTCGCGAGGCGCCGGCAACGGGCTGTTCGGCCGGCGTGTACCAATCGCTGTTCTTGCGCACCAACCACGCGGCCAATCGTGTGTGCGGGAACAAGTCCGCCAGGGAGACCATCGCCGCCACCGCGAACAGCGGGGCGTGGCGGACGCGCGTGAACGTGAGCAGCAGCCAAATCAGCGGGACGACATAACTCATACGCCAGTGGCGCACAGGAATCGACGCCACCGCGAACAAATAGACGGCGCCCATCGCGGCGACGCCTTGCCAGCCGAACGTCGAGAAGTTCAGGGGCCGGTGTTCTTGGATGATGGTCGGCAGACTTTCCATCCGGTAAATCTGGAGCCAACTGGCGGGGAGCTTCCAGCCGTAAGGAGTCAGGAAGCAAACTCCGACACACGCGGCGAAGACCGCGGCCGCGTGGCCGATGTCACGGCGATTTTGGAACGGTCCGTGGGCGATGAAATACCCCGCCGCCCAACCGCCGAGAATCACCGCGAGCGTGGCGATGCCGCCGAGGACGCCGCCGTGGACGTTGGACCACGCCCAACAAAGGGGGACGAGCCACCACAGGAATTTCACGGGTCGCCGCCGGTGTTCCACCGCACTGGTGACGCACAGCAGAATGGCAAACCCGGCGATGGTGCCCAAGTGCGGCCGGACGTGGAAGTGCCCGGCGCTGCACGCGAGCGCGACGGCGAGCAGCGCGGCCACCGCCGCCGGGTGCAACCCGACGGCCATCAGGCGGGTTCCCAACACCGTGAACACGGCGGCCAAGATTCCCGCCGCGAGGACGAGCAACAAGTCCATGCCGCCCAAGCGGTAAGCGCCGGCCATCGCCACTTCGCCGAGCCACTGGTGCGGGATCCACTCGGCCCCGTTGCGCGTGAACGTGTACGGGTCCGTGTCGAAAAAGCCCATGCGGGCGATGCGCTCGCCGACCGCGACGTGCCAGAATGTGCCGGGGTCTTGGAAGAACTTCGTCCGCCCGGCGACCACCAGCAGCAGCCAAATCGCGGCGAACGTGAGGAATAGTCGCCATGAATTGAGGGAAGCCTTTGGCGGGTTTGGCCCCCCCCCGGCCCCCCCCTGACAGGGGGGGAGGAAATCCGGCCGCTCGCTGGCGGGGAA
>JAYUGD010000757.1:0-4168 GCA_043767785.1 Zavarzinella sp.
AGCCTCCGCGTCGCGGCTAACAAGACGCGGTCCCGGCTATTAACACCGCCTCACTGGCTCGGCTTGCTGCGGCGGCTGCCGTGCGACTGCGACCCGGCCATCTTGCGGAACTTGCCGTGGTCCCCCTCGGCGAGCAGTTTCTTGATCTCCTCCAAGTCTTCGGTCTGCTGCGGCCTGGCCATTGACGCGGCCGGCATGGCGCACAACATGGCGTCCATGTCGCGGACCGTGCCGGCGGTCGCGGTCAGGTCGCCGCGGTCCATGTGGGCCATCGCCTCGCGCTTGAGGCGGGCGATTTGCAGGACCGCCACTTGGTCCGCGACGGTCACGTCCTCGGCCAGTTTCATGTAGGCGTCCGTGCTGACGGCCGGGAGGCGCAAGGTGACTTCCTTCGTGAGTCGGCCCGGCTGCTTGGGATCCGTCCACGACAGGATGAAGGTCGCCACTTCGATCTCACCCGTGTGCGGTTCGACGGTGAGCCGGACGAGGACGTTCG
Source organism: Zavarzinella sp. (assembly GCA_043767785.1). Taxonomy (GTDB): domain Bacteria; phylum Planctomycetota; class Planctomycetia; order Gemmatales; family Gemmataceae; genus Zavarzinella. The sequence continues at coordinate 497 of JAYUGD010000757.1, forward strand.
TGGTCATGCCGCCGATCAGATTGGGGAGTTGGTAAGTGCCGTCGTCGTTCTTGAGGAAGTCGTTTAACACGTCGAGGCCGGTCGATGTCATCGCGTGCTTGATTTGCAATTTCACGTCCGTGCCGGCGATGCCGACGAGTTCCTTCAACTCCGACTGGAAGATGTCCATGAGCTGGACGGGCGAGCTGATGTAGTAGTAGTTGCCGTCCCCGTGTCCCGCGATCTTTTCCAGCAGGTCTTCGTTGTAACTGTCGCCGACGCCCATCGTCGTCGTGCTGACGCCTGCTTGGCTCAGCGCCTTGGCGGCCCCGGCCATCACGTCCGGGTTGGTCTCCCCGTGATTAGCCTGGCCGTCGGAGAGCAGCAGCACGCGGTTCATGCCGTTGGCGATCTTGTTTTCGCGCACCTGCTTGCCGCCTTCGGTCCACCCCGCGAACAAGTCGGTGCTGCCGCGCGGCTGGACGGCATTGATCAGGGCGATGATGGAAGAGCTGTTTTCGACCGGCCGGCTGGGGACGAGCGTTTCGATCTGCTCGTCGAAGATGGTGAAGGAAAAGCGGTCGGTGCGGCGGAGTTGCTGGGCGAGGAAGACGGCCGCCTCGCGGGCGAAGGTCATCTTCTTGGCCTCGGCCATCGACCCGGAGCGGTCGAGGACGAGGCCAATGTTCATCGGCGGGCGCTGGGACTTCGTGTCTTCCGGCGGGGTGACGGCAATCAGCACGTCCACGACGGTCGGCGAATCGGACTTAACGGCGGGGCGAAGCGGGGTGATTTCGACGTGTGGCGTACTCATGCGCGGACTCCTTGGGAAGAATTGAACCGGACAGACGTGACAGGCCCGACACCGACCACCGGATGGTGAGTTCAAGGGAAATCGCTGTGAGGTGGTGTGGCGTCGGCAAAGACACTGTACCCCGGCGGCGGTTCACGCGCGCCGAAATTGCCGGCGCTACGTGGCAGTCACCATCAAGCCGTCGCGCGGATGACAATGTTTTCGCCGGCGATGACGGCCAGGGCCAATTGCCATTCCATGCACCGCTCCTTGTTGCCCGCCGGGGCTTTGACGTACGCCGGCCCGTTCATCTCAGGGACGCTCGCGTGGCCGGGCACGACGCTGAGGTGCGGCGTCGGGATCACCGTCAGGCCCAAGGCGGTGAAGGCGGCAACGGGAAGGGCGGCCACACTGTACTTCTCGCGCTTGTCCGGGTCAGGAATCGCCTCCAAGGCCTGCCGCGGACTGATAATCGCCGCCCGGAACACAGAGAGGCCGTCCGTGTCACGCACCGTGGGCTTGAACGCTTGACGGCCGACCGGAGATTCGTTGGCCGCTCCCCCGAAATCGCGATGGATCAGTCGGTAAACGATCTCGCCATCCGCGAGCGGTCCGGCGTCGGCCGGCGGAGTATTCATGGCGCGTCCGCCGTAGGGTCATGGGTGGTACTGGCTCAAGCGTTTCGTTAGAACGATTGGTGAAGCGTCACCCGGCCGTCCTTGAACAATGTCACTTCGCCGCCGGACGGACTTGTCACTTCGACATCAAGTTGGGTCCGGCCGCCGTCGGACTGCCATTCAAATACGACGGCACCGTCCAAGCTTTGGACGACGCGGCTCGGCGGCGTGATGTCTTTTCCTTGCATCCACCCGGCCAAGCGGATGGCGGTGTCCACGACGACGGGGGCCGGGGCCGGGGCGCCGAGGCCGTCCCAGTCGTCTTTGAGCGTGCGGATTTCCAACAACGTGTCGATGGCCCGGTCCCACGCTTCGCGGGTCACGTGGGAATCGGCTTCGCCGGTGTCGCGGCAAAGGGGCGAGCCTTCAAATTGGTCGGCCAAATTGGTGAGGTCAGCGATCACGACGTTTCCCCTTCTCACGGGTGACGGGGGGCGGCACGGCAAAAGTCATCATAACGGTCATGCGAGCCGTAGGCGAAAAAAAGCGGAGGGGCCTTGCGGCCCCTCCGTTCGCATGGCCCATTGGCCATGCTCAAGCTTCACGGATTCTTACACCGCCGTCGCCAGTTCGCCGTCCATCACGTCGGTGTATTCGCCGGGGCGGGCGTCCTCCATGACGGCCTTGAGCCGCAGGCGGGCGACGTGCAGGCGCCGCTTGATGGTCCCGACCGGGGACTCGAATTCCCGGCTCATCTGCTTGAGGCTCCGGCCGCGCAGGTAGAACGCCTCCAGCGTGAGGCGGTCGAGTTCCTTCAACTGCCGCAGGCCGGCGTGCAGTTCCACCTTCGCCTCGCCGCGGGCGATCTCGTCGATCGGGGAGACGCTCTTCCCCTCGTGGCTGTCGAGGAAGTCCGGCTCGGCCCCGGTGACCGGCCCGCGCCGGCTCATGCGGTTGATGGCCATCCGGGCCGTGATGCGCCGCAGCCAGCCGGCGAAGCAGCGCGGGTCGCGCAGTTGCGGGAGCTTCCGCATCCCGTGGATGAAGACCTCCTGCGCCAGTTCCTGCGCCTCCAGCGGGTCGCGGACGCGCGCCATCGCCATCCCGAACACCGCCTTTTCGAACCGGCGGACGAGTTCGCCGTAGGCGTCCCGGTCCCCCGTTTGGGCTTGCAAAACCAAGTCCGTGATTTCGGTCCAGCTCATGGCTGTTATTTCCCGTGCGGATCCGTGTTCGCATTCGCACCGGGCCGGCGGCGGGGCAAGGGCCAGATCCCCCCGCGGATCTCGGGTGGGGGGTTGTCTGCGCCCGCTCCCCAGCGGCCCGACCATTCCGCGACAAGGGCGGGGGTCGGGCCGCGGCGGCGGCGACGGTTTGTTTGGCGAAGGGGTCGGCCGCGTTCGGCGTCGTAACGAACGACGCGTCGGCGTGGGGAATTGTGGCCAATTCACCGGCGGGAAATCCGCCTCAGTAGGCGGACTTACCCGGCCCGAACCGCTTCTTGTTGTGCTGGGAACACTGGAGGCGTTCCCCTGGCTGACGGCGTGGCCATCGTTCCGGCGTCCGAAAACTACCCGAAGGCATTCGACTTCATTCGCAGGCGTGCAAGCACGCGAGTTCATCAGTCCCGAACACGTTCAAGCAGTAAAGAACCCGAAAAGACGCCTCACTTTCCGTTGGTCGCAATGGCCCGCATTCTGGTCGGCCGGCGGTCGTCATGGCGGACATCGTGCGATGGGTAATCGTGATGGCCGGTTGTGTCATGACCCGTCAGCCGCGAATACGCGACCCGACGCTGTTCGGACCCGCGTTGACTGGTTACGCGCCAGCCATTGGGGAGGGTCCGCATGCCAGGGGTGTTCCCGTCGGTCGTCGTCATCGCGCGTGTCGGGCGTTCCGTGGAACGCCGTAACGTCGGTGAGTGGACTTGGGAACCGGACGACGCGAGAGGTCGTCCCACACTAGGGACAGCCGTCAGGTGCATCCCGCCCAGATCGTTACCCGCCACAGACTCAAATCCCTGCTTGGCGGCCAATTTGGCGGCGGAACAGGTGTTGAGAACGAGCTGGTTGATACGATTGGTCATGGATACGCCCTCCGGCTGATGGATGAGTCTCTTGGATAATTGGGAGACTCAGATGATGGCTAGATCAACACGTTTGGTTAGGAACCTCTGAAAACAACACTGGTTAGGGTGATGGCTTTTTCCCCGCGTGTACGCCACGCGGGGGTTGACCATGTTCTTATAACGCATTCCGAGCCAAACTTGACTCGGAAAATGTC